>NZ_DQDX01000078.1:20463-31014 GCF_003525665.1 Flavobacterium sp. | reverse complement strand
ACTTTATTCTTTGTTGTCGTTTCCTTCGTTTTTTATCGAATCAATAATTTAAAAGTTAGTAAAATGAAATAATAAACATCCTAATTTTGTAACAAACTATAGAAATACATACTAATCTAGCGCATTAAAATTTTAAATATGAAATTACTTCAAAGAATTACAATTTTGTCATTAACAACTTTAAGTATAATAAGTTGCGATAAAAAAGAAACCGCTTTTGTTGATCCATTGCTAACCAATAGAGATACAACGATAAATCCATCTGATGATTTTTTTAATTATGCCAATGGTGGCTGGTTTAAAAAACACCCAATTCCTTCATCAGAGAGAAGCAACGGAATCTTTAGGATGATTCAAGATACCATCAATAATCAGGTGAAATCCATTTGCGAAAAATCGGCGGAAGCCAACGCAGAAAAAGGAAGCAACAAACAAAAAATAGGCGATTTTTATGCTTCTGGAATGGATTCTATAGCTGTAAATAAATTAGGAATTTCGCCATTAAAAAATGATTTTGCTAAAATTGATGCGGTAAAAGATGTACCAAGTTTATTAAAAACTATTGGTTATTTGCACACTTTGGGAACAAGCGCAGGATTTTCATTTTATGTGTATCAAGACGATAAAAATAGTGCCAAAAATATGCTTCAATTTTCTCAAGGCGGATTAGGTCTTGGTCAAAGAGATTACTATTTCAATACTGATGCCGAAACGGTTAAAATTAGAAATGAGTACGTAAAGCATGTTCAAAAAATGTTAGAATTAATAGGTGAGAAGCCCGAAGTTGCTACCAAAAATGCAAATTCAATAATGAAACTGGAAACAGAATTGGCTAAATCATCAAGAAAATTAGAAGCATTACGTGATCCGAATAAAAACTACAATAAAATGTCGGTTGCAGCTTTTAATGCAATTACTCCAAAAATTGATTGGAATTTCACCTTGAAAGAATTAGGAATTGCCAAAGCAGATTCTGTTATTGTTGGTCAACCCGAATTTTACAAAGCATTCAATTCGATGATAAAATCGTATGCTATTGAAGATTGGAAAACCTATCTAAAATGGAATTTAGTTAATACTTATGCTTCTTATTTGAATAAAGAAATCGAAGATCAAAATTTCAAATTTTATTCGACAATTTTAGGAGGTGTAAAAACTCAAAAACCAAGATGGAAGCGCGTTGTAGAACAGACAAATGGTTCGCTTGGAGAATTAATTGGTCAGGTTTATGTTGACGAATACCTGCCTAAAGGCTCTAAAGAAAAATTACTAGAAATAGGAAATAATATAAGAGATGTTTATGCCGAACGAATTAAAAAATTAGATTGGATGAGCGAACCTACCAAGAAAAAAGCATTATACAAATTGAGTAAAATTGTAATGAAAGTAGGTTATCCAGATAAATGGAAAGATTTAAGTTCAATTACTATCGATAGAAATTCTTACTGCAAAAATGTGATGGAAGTTTCTAAATGGGAGTACAGTGAAATGATTAAAAAATACGGAAAACCAGTTGATAGAACCGAATGGGGAATGTTTCCACAAACCTATAATGCTTATTACAATCCGAGTAATAATGAAATATGTGTTCCAGCATGTAATATATTAGTTCCAGGTTATGAAGGTAGAATGCCTGATGATGCGATTTTATATGGAATAATTGGTGGTTCAACTTTTGGACATGAAATCACCCACGGATTTGACGATCAAGGAAGTCAATATGATGACAAAGGAAACTTAAACAATTGGTGGACTGCAGAAGATTTGAAGAAATTCAAACAAAAAACACAATTGATAGTTAATCAATATAGCAAATTTAAAGTTGGAGATAAATTTGTAAATGGCGATGCTACACAAGGAGAAAATATAGCCGATTTAGGCGGTGTTGTTATGGGTTACGAAGCTTTCAAGAAAACCAAACAATATAAATCGAACGAAAAAATCAGCGGATTATCGCCAGATCAACGTTACTTTTTAGCCTATGGATATGCTTGGATGGTAAATGCTAATAAAGAATATTTATCGCAACAAATCATGACCGATGTACATTCGCCAGCACAATTTAGAATTAACGGACCATTAGCAAATATTCCAGAATTTCATAAAACATTCAATATAAAACCAGGAAGCACGATGTATCAGCCCGATTCACTTCGAGTTGTGATTTGGTAAAACTTCGTTTAAATTTAAAAAACTACATCCTAAAAATGTAGTTTTTTTTATACTTTATATTTTGCCTATATTTGTACAAATAAACAATAGAAATTTAGTGAATCCGACCAATAAACTCAAGATATTTAACGATCCTATATATGGTTTTATCACCATTCCAAATAGCTTAATTTACGATTTAATTCAGCATCCTTATTTTCAACGTTTGAGACGTATTTCTCAAATGGGAATGTCGTATTTGGTTTATCCTGGTGCGCATCACACTCGCTTTCATCATGCGCTTGGTTGCATGCACATAATGCAAAAAGCAGTTCAAACGCTACGATTTAAAGGTGTTGAAATTTCCAACGAAGAAGAAAACGCGCTTTACATAGCCATTCTTTTGCACGATATTGGTCATGGACCATTTTCTCATGCTATGGAACACAGTATTGTAGAAGATGTGCATCACGAAGAAATTTCGCTGTTTTTTATGAATGCTTTAAATCAAGAATTTAATGGAGAGTTAAGTCTGGCAATTCAAATTTTTAAAGGTGAATACCATAGAAAATTTATGTTACAACTCATTTCTAGTCAGCTAGATATGGATCGAATGGATTACCTTAAAAGAGATAGCTTTTACAGTGGTGTTGCAGAAGGAAATATAAACAGTGACCGATTAATTCAAATGATGAACGTGCAAGATGATGTTCTTGTTATTGAAGAAAAAGGTATTTTTTCTGTAGAGAAATTTCTTGTTGCTAGACGATTAATGTATTGGCAAGCCTATTTGCATAAAACATCAGTTGTAGCCGAGTTAACGTTGACTAAAATTTTAAAAAGAGCCAAAGAATTAACTCAAAAAGGTATTCAATTATCATGTAGTGAACCACTTTCTTTTTTTCTAAATAATAAAATTTCATCAGATGATTTTACTGATGAAATTCTAAAAACTTTTGCATTATTAGATGATTATGATGTGATGGGCGCCATAAAAACGTGGCAATTTAATGACGATTTTGTATTGAGTTCATTGAGTAAAATGATTATCAATCGTGATTTACTTAAAATTGTAATGCTCGATGAAAAAGTTGATTTAGAAAAATTGAATAATTTTAAAACTCAATTTGCTGCAATGCACAATTTGTCGGATAAAGATGTTTCGTATTTTGTTTTTAAAGGCAAACTTAAAAATCAAGCATACAATAAAGAAAGTGAGCCAATAAGTATCTTGAAGAAAGATAAAACTGTAGAAAATATTGTAGATTCGTCCGATCAATTACAAGTTCGAGCATTGTCTAAAGCAGTAACCAAATATTTTATATGCTTTCCAAAAGTGCTACTAGAAGTGTAGGTTTCAATTAATTTTTATATTTTTGCACAAATGAAACGAACCAATAATTTTTTAAATTTGAATTCTGTGTATGAAAGTGAGTTACATTTTATACTACTAAGAAATAGAATCTGATAAAATGAAATTCACAGCAGAACAAATAGCGGGTATTCTTGATGGCGAAGTAGTAGGAAATCCTAATGCCGAAGTCTATAAATTAGCAAAAATAGAAGAAGGAGTTCAAGGCTCTTTAACATTTTTGTCTAATCCGAAATACCTTAATTACATCTATTCAACCCAAGCGTCAATAACAATTGTAAACGCAACATTTGAGCCAGAGCAACCTATAATCACTACATTAATTAAAGTTGAAGATGCGTACAAAGCATTTTCTAAACTTCTTGAATATTACAATCAAGTAAAATTAATGAAATCTGGAATTGAGCAACCATCGGTAATTTCAGAAAATGTAACTTATGGTGATAATTTATATTTAGGTAGTTTTTGCTATGTTGGAAAAAATGTAAAAATTGGAAATAACGTAAAAATTTATCCGAATACATTTATTGGTGATAATGCAATAATAGGCGATAATTGCATTTTATTTGCTGGTGTTAGAATCTATTCTGAAACTGAAATTGGAGCTAACTGTACCATTCATTCAGGAAGTATAATTGGTTCAGATGGATTTGGATTCGCTCCTTCAGAAGATGGAACTTTCACAAAAATACCACAAATAGGAAATGTAATTCTTGAAGACAATGTCGATGTTGGTTCTTGCACTACAATCGATCGAGCAACTTTAGGATCTACAATTATTAGAAAAGGAGTGAAATTGGATAATCAAATTCAAATTGCTCACAATGTAGAAATTGGAGAAAATACAGTAATTGCCTCACAAACTGGAATTGCTGGTTCAACCAAAATTGGAAAAAATTGTATGATTGGTGGACAAGTTGGAATTGTTGGTCATATTACAATAGGAGATAATGTGCGTATTCAAGCACAATCAGGAATTGGAAAAAGTCTTAAAGACGGCGAAACTGTTCAAGGTTCACCAGCTTTTAACTACAGTGATTTTAGTAAATCATTCGTACACTTTAGAAATTTCCCAAAAATAGTTTCAGATTTAGAAAATTTGAAGAAAAAATTAGATTAGAAAACAAACTAAATTACAATTATATTATGGTTAAGCAAAAAACCATCAAAAACGAAATTACACTTACAGGCGTTGGATTACACACAGGAAAAGAAGTAACAATGACTTTTAAACCTGCGCCAATTAACAATGGTTTTACCTTTGTAAGAGTAGATTTAGAAGGTTCACCAATTATTGAAGCCGATGCTAATTACGTAGTAAACACGCAAAGAGGAACTAATTTAGAAAAATTAGGAGTTAAAATTCAAACATCAGAGCACGTTTTAGCTGCTTTTGTTGGTTGCGATATTGACAATGCAATTATAGAATTGGATGCTTCAGAACCACCAATTATGGACGGTTCTTCTAAGTATTTTGTAGAAGCAATAGAAAAAGCAGGTATTGAAGAACAAGAAGCTGAACGTAAATTTTATGTTGTAAAAGAAGTTATTTCGTTTACAGATGAAGCTACAGGAAGTGAAATTCTTGTAATGCCAAGCGATGATTATCAAGTAACTGCAATGGTAGATTTTGGAACCAAAGTTCTTGGTACTCAAAATGCAACCTTAAAAAATATAAGCGATTTTAAAACTGAAATTGCCAACTCAAGAACATTTAGTTTTCTTCATGAATTAGAAACTTTATTAGACAATGGTTTAATAAAAGGTGGCGATTTAAACAACGCAATTGTATATGTTGATAAAGAAATTTCGGCATCTACAATGGAAAATCTTAAAAAGGCTTTTGGTAAAGATACAATCGCAGTTAAAGAAAATGGAATTTTAGATAATCTAACGTTACATTATCCTAACGAAGCTGCACGTCACAAATTACTAGATGTAATTGGTGATCTAGCGCTTATCGGAGTTCGTATTAAAGGTAAGGTTATTGCCAATAAACCTGGACATTTTGTAAACACTCAGTTTGCTAAAAAAATGTCAAAAATCATTAAAATCGAACAG
Source organism: Flavobacterium sp. (assembly GCF_003525665.1). Classification (GTDB taxonomy): domain Bacteria; phylum Bacteroidota; class Bacteroidia; order Flavobacteriales; family Flavobacteriaceae; genus Flavobacterium. Next base: position 25,430 of record NZ_DQDX01000078.1, on the reverse strand, counting down.
AAGAATCATATTCCAACATACGATTTAAATTTGCCACCCTTGATGGATATTCACCAAATTATGAATATCTTGCCACACAGACCACCATTTTTATTGATTGACAGAATCATAGAAATGTCTGATACGCATGTGGTTGGAATGAAAAATGTTACAATGAACGAAAATTTCTTTGTAGGACATTTTCCAGATGCACCAGTAATGCCAGGAGTTTTAATAGTAGAGGCGATGGCACAATCGGGTGGAATTTTAGTATTAAGTACTGTTCCAGATCCAGAAAATTACTTAACCTATTTCATGAAAATTGACAATGTTAAGTTTAAATATAAAGTATTACCTGGTGATACATTAATATTCAAATGTGATTTAATTACTCCAATTAGAAGAGGAATTTGTCACATGCAAGCCAATGCTTACGCCAACGGAAGATTAGTTGCAGAAGCAGAATTAATGGCGCAAATAGCTAAAAAACAATAAGAAAAAAGAGTTTATAGTTTTTAGTTTATGTTTGTAACGACAATAAACGACAAACCACAAACCATAATCATCAAAATATATGAATCAACCTTTAGCATACGTTCATCCTGGAGCAAAAATAGCACGAAATGTTGTAATTGATCCTTTTACAACAATTCATAACAATGTAGAAATTGGCGAAGGAACTTGGATAGGTTCTAATGTTACCATTATGGAAGGTGCAAGAATTGGTAAAAATTGCAATATTTTTCCAGGCGCAGTTATTTCTGCTGTTCCTCAAGATTTAAAATTTGGAGGTGAAGATTCACTTGCAATAATCGGTGATAACTGTACTATTAGAGAAGGTGTTACAATAAACAGAGGAACAATTGCATCGGGTCAAACAAAAATTGGAAACAATTGTTTAATTATGGCAACTGCTCACGTTGCACACGATTGTCATATTGGTGATAACGTAATTATTGTAAATGGCGTACTTCTTGGTGGACATGTTACTATTGGAAACTTTGCAATCGTTGGCGGATTATCTGCTGTACATCAATTTATTAGTATTGGTGATCACGCAATGATTTCTGGCGGATCATTACTTCGTAAAGACGTTCCTCCTTATACAAAAGCAGCCAAAGAACCATTATCTTATGTAGGAATCAATTCTGTTGGATTGAGAAGAAGAGGATTTACATCAGAAAAAATCAGAGAAATTCAAGATATTTACAGAATTTTATACCAAAAAAATTACAATACATCACAAGCAGTTGGAATAATTGAAGCCGAAATGGCAGCTTCTCCAGAACGTGATGAAATATTAGATTTTATCAGAAATTCTTCTCGTGGTATCATGAAAGGATACTCTGGAAGTCTATAAATAACAAATAAAAATTATAAAAATAAACAAACTATACAATGGCATCTACATCAGATATTAGAAACGGATTATGTATTAAATACAATCACGATATTTATAAAATTATCGAATTTCTTCACGTTAAACCAGGAAAAGGTCCAGCTTTCGTAAGAACTAAATTAAAAAGTTTAACTAACGGAAAAGTTTTAGACAACACTTTTTCTGCTGGTCATAAAATCGATGAAGTTCGTGTTGAAACGCATGAATACCAGTATTTATATGCTGAAGGAGATTTATTTAATTTTATGCACGTTGAAACTTACGAGCAAATTCAATTGAATAAAGCTATTCTTGATGCTCCAGAGTTATTAAAAGAAGGAACAACTGTAAAAGTAATTATCAATGCTGAAACCGAATTGCCTCTTTCTGTAGACATGCCAGCTTCTGTAGTACTTGAAGTTACTTATGCAGAACCAGGTGTAAAAGGAAATACTGCAACCAATGCAACTAAACCTGCAACAGTAGAAACTGGTGCTTCAGTAAACGTACCTTTGTTTATTAATGAAGGTGATAAAATTAAAATTGATACTGCTTCTGGTTCTTACATGGAACGAGTAAAAGAATAATTTAAATGAAATTTTCAAAAATACATTCACTTAAAGAAATTGCAGAAATCATCGGTTGCCATTATATTGGTTCCGATGATTTTCCTGTTTATGGAATGAATGAAATTCACGTAGTTGAACCTGGTGACATTGTGTTTGTTGATCATCCTAAATACTATGATAAAGCCTTACAATCGGCGGCAACAATAGTATTAATCAATAAAGAAGTAGAATGTCCAGAAGGTAAAGCGCTATTAATTTCAGACGATCCGTTTAGAGATTTTAATACGTTAACTAAACATTTCCGACCTTTTCAAGCTACTGATAAAGCCATTTCGGTTTCAGCAGTAATTGGAGAAGGAACTTATATTCAACCCAATTGTTTTATTGGAAATCATGTGAAAATTGGTTCAAATTGTATTATTCATTCTAATGTAACCATTTATGATGGCTGTGTTATTGGCGATAATGTAATTATTCAAGCTGGAACTATTCTTGGTGCCGATGCATTTTATTACAAAAAACGGCCCGAAGGTTATGATCAATTACTTTCTGGCGGACGCGTTGTGATAGAAAACAATGTTGGTATTGGTGCGCTTTGTACTATTGATAAAGGAGTTACTGGCGATACAACTATTGGTGAAGGAACAAAAATTGACAATCAAGTACACGTTGGTCACGATACTGTAATTGGTAAAAAATGCCTAATTGCAGCTCAAACAGGAATTGCAGGTTGCGTAATTATTGAAGATGAAGTAACACTTTGGGGACAAGTTGGAACTACTAGTGGAATTACAATAGGAGCAAAGGCTGTAGTTCTTGGTCAAACAGGAGTAACAAAATCTATTGAAGGCGGAAAATCTTATTTTGGAACTCCAATAGAAGAATCACGCGAAAAATTAAAGCAATTGGCAAATATTAAACGTATTCCAGAAATTTTAAAAAATCTTAAGTAATGACACCAAAAGAATTAGTACTTGATTTTTATAAAAATGATTTGATGTTACACAAATCAGAGGTAACAGAATTTCTACATGAAGATTTAATTATCGAATGGAACAGTAGCAAAGGTTTCGTTCAGATGAAAAAAGAAGATGTTTTAAATTTATCAGATGAATTGAGCAAAGCTTATGTTCGTTCGAAAATGAGAATTACTCATATCATTGCAGAAGATAATACGGTTTCGGTACGCTATTCACATTTTGTAAAAACAATCGAAAATCCTAGAGAGGAAATGCTTTTAGCACATTTTTTCGTCATTTGGGAAATTAAAGACGGTAAATTATATAGAGGATTTCAAATGAGTCAATTCTCATAAATTGAACCATGTTTACACAAAATTTAAAAGTAAACTATCTTCTAAAAATAACGGCACTTTTTTGGATTATTACAAAAATAATATCCTACAAACTTTGGTTGTCTAATCGCTTATTTCCGCTAATTCCTGTAGCAGATTTTTTTGACAATTGCCCAAATTGGTTGCATCTTTCATTGTACATTTTAGGAATGTGTTCAATGTTTTTTGTATTTCTATTTCCCAGTAATAGGATAATTATTGGATTTACAATTGGCATCGAATTGTTATCGTGTTTGTTAGATATAAATCGATGGCAACCGTATCAATATCATTTTATCTTAATTTTTTGTTTTGCGTTCTTTTTTAGAAAACAAAAAAGCTTCCTCAATTATTTTGTCTTTCTATTGATTGTGATTTATGCCAATAGCGGATTACATAAATTAAACGGAGGTTTTTTGTTTTATGTATGGGAAAATTTAATCCTGAAACAACTTTTAGGATTTAAATCCGATCAAATTTCGAATACTTTTATTCATTACCTAGGATTATCATTAGGATTATTTGAATTTATTGGTGCTTTAGGATTGCTGTTTTTTAAGAATAAAAAAATGGTAGCTGCACTTTTAATTGCAATGCACTTATTCATTTTAGTGCTGCTTTCACCATTAGGTGTCAATCACAATTCGGTGGTTTTACCCTGGAATTTTGCTATGATTATATTTTTATTGGTGCTTTATTTTACAAACGAAACTACATCTTTTAAATTTAAAGAATTGATTGATGGCTATCAAATAGTATTTTTTATTTTGATTGGTGTACTGCCATTACTGAACTTTTTTGGTTTATATGATAATTACCTGTCCTTTAATTTATATTCTGGAAATTTGCAAAAAATGTATATCTGTGTCGAAAATAGAGGTGAAGCAAGTCAATTTGAACCCTATTTCTCTAAAAACAAAACGGTTGTTGATTGTTCAAATGCAATTTTGTTATCCAATTGGTCAGTAAATGAACTGAATGTTTTTCCCTATCCCGAAAAACGTGTATATTTAAAAATTATGCAAAAATGGAAAGCTCAAAATCCCACAATTGCTGCAAAATTTTATTTAGTAAATTATCCTTATCACAAAAAAAATTGTGTTCAAATTGATGAATAATACATTTTCATCATTTANNGAAAATTTACAAAATAGTAAGAAAAAAACTGAATTCTGAATACTGAATACTGAACACTTTTTAATACTTTTGCATCACAAACAATAAAACTACATAAAAAATATATCATGAGCGTTTTAGTAAATAAGAATTCAAAAATAATTGTTCAAGGTTTTACAGGTAGCGAAGGAACTTTCCACGCATCTCAAATGATTGAATACGGAACTAATGTTGTTGGTGGAGTTACACCAGGAAAAGGTGGATCTACTCATTTAGATCGTCCAGTTTTTAATACCGTAAAAGATGCCGTAGAACAAGCTGGTGCCGATACTACAATTATTTTTGTTCCGCCTGCATTTGCTGCAGATGCAATCATGGAAGCGGCAGACGCTGGAATTAAAGTTATTATCTGTATCACAGAAGGAATTCCGGTTGCAGATATGATTAAAGCATATGCATACATTAAAGATAGAGAATGTAGATTAATTGGTCCAAACTGTCCTGGTGTTATTACGCCAGAAGAAGCTAAAGTTGGTATTATGCCAGGTTTTGTTTTCAAAAAAGGAAATGTTGGTATCGTTTCTAAATCAGG
>NZ_DQDX01000078.1:13098-20307 GCF_003525665.1 Flavobacterium sp. | reverse complement strand
GTATCGTTTCTAAATCAGGAACTTTAACTTATGAAGCTGCTGACCAAGTTGTAAAACAAGGAATGGGAATCACAACAGCTATCGGAATTGGTGGAGATCCAATCATTGGAACAACTACAAAAGAAGCTGTAGAATTATTAATGAATGATCCTGAAACTCATTGTATCGTTATGATTGGTGAAATTGGTGGTCAATTGGAAGCTGATGCTGCAAAATGGATTAAAGCCGATGGAAACAGAAAACCAGTTGTAGGTTTCATCGCTGGAGAAACTGCTCCAAAAGGAAGAACAATGGGTCACGCTGGTGCAATTGTTGGTGGTGCAGATGATACTGCAGAAGCTAAAAAACGTATCATGAGAGAAAATGGAATTCACGTTGTTGATTCTCCTGCAGAAATTGGTAAAAAAGTAAAAGAAGTAATGGGATAATTAACTTCTCCTATTTATATAAAAAAAGAGCTTTCAGTATTTGAAAGCTCTTTTTTTTATAATCAAATCTTGTAATTAATTCAAAAACGGATTAGACCATTTGGGATTTATATAAACATCTGTTCCCGATAATGTTTGTAGAAAAGCAATAACCGAATTTACTTCTGGCGCAGTTAAATGCAATTGTTGTCCAAATCCATTTGGTCGTAATCTTGGATCTAAATTAGTATTTCCTGGTGCAATAGTAATCGTACCATAATGTCCTATAGCTGCTTGAAGCGTTGTGATAACTCCAGTATGCATCATTGGTCCGTTTGTAGTTCCATTTACTTTTACCAAATCTCTTAACGATGGAGCACGAGTATTTGTGATATCAATTCCTGTTCCGTTTATCGAACCAATAATACCATTGTTTCTACTGTTTGGATTAATATCAAATTCTGGAGCTGCATGACATCCAGCGCAACCCAAACCTCCAGATGTTCTATTGCCAGTTGCATCAAAAACTGGCGGCGATAAAAATAAATTTTTTCCTTGATTTTCTTGTGCCGTGAAATTTGTAAACGGTTGACCATCATTAGCTGCTAAAGCTCTTCCAGCATCATATTTTGAGTCGAAAGATTGGATGCTTTTAATAAATTGTGCCAATGCCATTTGCATTTTACTTTCTGTAATTTCTTCCGATCCATAAACAAATTTGAATAATTCTTTATAATATCCAATTGCAGAAAGTTTGGTAATTAAACTAGAAAAGTCTTCATCTCCATTGGTGCCACTAAAACCCATTTCACCATGATCTTTAATTGGCATAGTAGTTTGAGTTTCTAAATTGATTGCTCTTTCATCCCAAAAGAATTTGGTTTCATTTGTAAAACGATTGTTTACTAATCGCATCGAATGTCGTCCTGTTGTACCATTTACACCTTGACTTGAAACGGCTGCATCACTAAAAGCATTAGCTTGTTGATGACAACTTGCACAGGAAATTGTATTAGTAGAAGATAAATTTTTATCATAAAATAAAACTCTTCCCAAAGTAGCACCTTTATCAGTTATTGTATTAGAACCCGAATTGTTTTTTACAATATAATTTGGAACCGATTGATTGGCATAATTGGCTAAGCTGGTTAAGTCAATATTTTCTCCGAAAGCATTTGTAACATTTGGATAAGTTTCGATTTCTTGATAATTATCTTCATCATTTTTGCTACATGAAGTCAATAAAATCAGTATCGAACTCACAATCATTAATTTGTTGTTCATAAGTTTGGTTTTGGTTGGCTTAGTATTAGACTTTAACAAACAAATAAGGTTTAATTAGATGCATCATTTTTTTTATACTTCAAATTATTCCTATATTTGGCTTTTAATAAAAGAACAAACTAATTAAGATTATTATGAAATTACTTGAAGGAAAAGTAGCTATTATCACTGGTGCAAGTCGCGGAATTGGTAGCGGAATTGCAAAAGTATTTGCACAACACGGAGCAAACGTAGCTTTTACATACAGTTCATCTGCAGAATCAGCTCTAGTTTTAGAAAATGAATTAACAGCTTTAGGAATTAAAGCAAAAGGATATAAATCAAACGCAGCCGACTTTAGTGAAGCTCAAAAATTAGCCGACGATGTAATGGCAGAGTTCGGAAACATTGATATTTTAATCAATAACGCCGGAATTACCAAAGACAACTTATTAATGAGAATGAGCGAAGAAGATTTTGATAAAGTAATCGAAATCAACTTAAAATCGGTTTTCAATATGACAAAAGCAGTTCAAAAAATTATGTTGAAAAACCGAAAAGGTTCTATCGTAAATATGAGCAGTGTTGTTGGTGTAAAAGGTAACGCCGGACAAGCAAACTACGCCGCATCTAAAGCCGGAATGATTGGTTTTACTAAATCGGTTGCTTTAGAATTGGGTTCAAGAAATATCCGTTGTAACGCAATTGCACCAGGATTTATTGAAACCGAAATGACTGCCAAATTAAACGAAGATGTAGTTCAAGGTTGGAGAGATTCTATTCCGTTAAAACGTGGTGGAACACCAGAAGATGTTGCCAATGCGTGTCTTTTCTTCGCATCAGATATGAGTGCTTATGTTTCTGGACAAGTATTAAATGTTTGTGGCGGAATGCTAACTTAGGATTGTATTTAAGGTTTAAAAGTTTAGGTGTTTAGAAGTTTATAAGAGTTGGAAATTTAATAAATCCACGATGAGAATATTTAGCTTTGAAAAGTTGATAGCTTGGCAAAAAGGACGAGAATTAGCAATTCTGATTTATAAAACAACTAAACTATTTCCTAAAGATGAGACGTTTGGTATGATAAGTCAAATGAGACGCTGTTCAATTTCTATCTCATCAAATTTAGCCGAAGGTTCAGGAAGAAATTCCATGAAAGATAAAGCTCGTTTTTCAGAAATTGCTTTTAGTTCTTCCTTAGAATTATTAAATCAAGTTATTTTAAGTAATGACTTTGAATATATTGATGAAAATCAATACATAATATTAAGAGAAAAAATAACAGAAGTTAATATGCTAATCGACGGTTTACATAAATCTCAAATATCAAACATAAAATAATTTCATATAACTATTATAGACAAAACCTTATAAACTTTTAACCATATAAACTTTTAAACTATTAAACCATAATATGAACAAAACCACAATCGCTTTACTAATTTTATCAGTTATAATTGCTGGTGGTTTGTCGTATTTTCAATATTTTTATAAAGCTAAGAGTAAGTCTAAGATGACTAAGCTCTTGGCTTTTTTGCGTTTTCTATCTGTTTTCGGATTGTTACTTTTATTGATAAATCCTATTGTAAGTAGAAGTTCATTTGAAACCATAAAAACGCCACTACCAATTGTTGTTGATAATTCTAGTTCGATTATAGATTTAAAAGCTAATGAAATTGCGAAAGAAGTTTTCACCAAATTAAGTTCAAATTCAAAACTGAAAGACAAGTTTGACATTCAATCGTATAGCTTTGATTCGGAATTTCAACCATCAGAAACTTTCGATTTTAAAGGAGCTCAAACCAATATTGATGAAGTTGCTAAAAACCTAAAAAGCATCAATAAAAATTTGACTTTTCCTACGGTTTTAATTTCAGATGGAAATCAAACTTCGGGTTCAGATTATGTTTTTAGTTTTGATACAAATAATAAAGTTTACCCTTTGGTTGTTGGTGATACAACGACTTATTTAGATTTAAAAATCAATCAGATTAACGTTAATAAATATGCTTTTCACAAGAATAAATTTCCTGTAGAAGTTTTTCTTCAATATGCTGGAACCAAATCTGTGACTGCAAATTTTGCCATTTCACAAGGAAATAATGTATTAATTAAACAAAGTGTTTCATTTTCTCCATCAAATAAATCGGCGGTAATTAATGTATTGTTGCCAGCAGATAAAACTGGATTGCAAATTTTCAATGCGTCATTAACTTCTTCAGAATCTGAAAAGAACACTTATAATAATTCGAAGAAATTTGCTGTAGAAATAATAGACCAGAAAACCGAAGTTGCAATCATTTCTGCAATAAATCATCCCGATATTGGTGTATTAAAACGCGGAATTGAAACTAATGCACAACGTAAAGTAACATTACTTAAACCTAATCAAATCAGCGATTTAAATAAATACAATATTTTAGTTATTTATCAACCAAACGGAACTTTCAAGCAAGTATTTGATACCAATAAAAATCTTAAAATAAACACTTGGATTATCACTGGATTGAATACTGATTTCGGATTTTTAAGTCAGCAACAAGATCAAATTGATTTTAAAATGTCCAATCAAAAAGAAGATTATTTAACTAATTTCGATTCTGATTTTAATCTTTTTGCAATTGATAATTTAGGTTTCGAAAATTTTCCGCCTTTAGAAAACCCATTCGGAACAATTACTCCAAATGAGAATGCGTCTACTTTATTATCATCACGAATTAGAAATGTAGATACTGAGCAACCTTTGCTATCTTTTTTTGATAATCAAGGAAAACGAAATGCGTATTTATTTGGTGAAAACATTTGGAAATGGCGTGCTCACAGTTATGTAGATAAAAAATCATTCGAAGAATTTGATGTTTTTCTAGATAAAACCATTCAGTTTTTGGCTTCTAATGATTCTAAAAAATCGTTGATAGTAAATCACGAACGTTTTTACAATTCGGGTGATGCACTAGAAATTACGGCACAATATTTCAATAAAAACTACGAATTTGACGAAAAAGCGCGTTTGACAATTGCTGTAACAAACACGAAAACAAAACAAGTAAAACGATACGATTTGTTGAAAACTAATAACAGTTTCAAAGTAAATCTAGACGGATTATCGGCCGGACAATATTCGTTTACAGTGAAAGAATTGAATTCTAATGCCAGTTATTCTAGTACTTTTGAAATATTAGATTTTGATATCGAAAAACAATTTGTTAATCCAGATTTGAACAAATTAAAACAATTGGCATCGCAAACGAAAGGTGCTGTTTTTGTTCCAAAGCAAGTTGATAATTTAATTAAAACCTTACTTGAAAACGAAGATTATAAAGCAATTCAGAAAAACATTGTCAAGAAAACTCCATTAATTGACTGGGTTTGGTTGCTGGTTTTAATAGCAATAACATTAGCAAGCGAATGGTTTTTAAGAAAATACAACGGATTGTTATAATTCTTATTTATCGTACTTCTTTTCATCAAGAATTTTAGCAGCCGTTTGATAGTAAGAAATGGTTTCATTTATTAAATCTACACGCGGTTGTTTTATTATTTTTTCTTCATAAAAAATAGGAATTTTTCCATCCTTAAGATTGTTATCTTTAAGTAACAACTTAAATTGTTTTACCTTTTTTACAGGAGAAATTATCGTTAATACATCGTCTTTTATCAATCCTAAATCTTGATAAGTTGCAATTAAAGCGCGAGGTTTATAATCCTTCGAAAATACATCTTGACCATAAAATTTACTTTCATATTTAAAGTTTAGCAAACTAAATAGAGTAGGCATAACATCAATTTGTGACATCAAAGTATTGTTTCTACTTGGCGAAATAAATCCAGGCGAATAAATCATTGCAGGAATTCTATATTTTTCTACAGGAAGTTCGGTTTTTCCTGAGCTTGAAGCACAATGATCGGCTAGAATTACAAACACAGTATTTTTAAACCAAGGCTGTTTTTCTGCCATTTTGAAGAAATTTCTCAACGCATAATCGGTATATTTTACGCCACCTTTTCTAGATTTTTTATCAGATGCAATATCAATTTTCCCATCAGGATAAGTAAAAGGTCTGTGATTGCTTACCGTCATTATATGATTAAAAAAACTTTTGTTAGCTTTATTTTCTTCGTTCATCACATTGATCGCTTTTTTATACATATCTTCATCACAAACACCCCAAATATTTGCAAACGAAATTTCTTCGGGTTTAAAAGACTTTTTATCTACAATATCATAACCATTTCCAGTAAAAAAATCGCCCATATTATCAAAGTAAGAATCGCCACCATACATAAATTTCACGCTGTAATTTCTTTCTTTAAACAAGCTACCTGTTGAAAATTTGTTCTTGTTATCTTTTCGTTTTACAACACTTTCACCAGCCATTGGAGGCAAACAAAGTGTTACAGCTTCTAGACCGCGAACGGTTCTATTTCCTACGGCATAAAGATTGGTGAATTGCAAACTTTGAGTTGCTAACGAATCTAGAAACGGCGTGATATTATCTTTTCCGCCATATTCGGTCATGAAACTTGCGCTGTAACTTTCAATTGTAATAAGTACTACATTTTTATGAATTTCTTCAGATTCACTCGTAACCAATCTTTGCGTAGAATTGTCTTTTATTCCTGGTATTTGATTTTCTAAAATTGAAAACGCTTCGTTATCTGGAAGAGTTTTGTAATAGGTTTTATAATCAAGTTCGCTATTTGTAAAAGCCAAATAAAAATTATAAACGCCATTGGCTTGCAGATTATTTGCAAATGTATTTTGTGAATTTTGTTGCGTTGCTAAAATCGGAATTGCAACTAATGAAATAATAAATAGAACAATATATATTCCAAAATTTTTAAGTTTATCATTAAAGTTTGGGATAGAGTAGATGTAGTTTTTAGATCTTTTTACAATAAAATAAGTAACAAGTAAGGAAACAATTCCGATTACAGAAAATAATGGAATTACTGGATACGATTCTAGAATATTTCCAATTACAGTTGTTGTATAAATCAGATAATCAACAGCAATGAAGTTGTATCGTACACCAAATTCGTTCCAGAAAAAGAATTCACTTACGGCATTTTGAATGATCAATAAAACAAAAATAAAGACAGTTATTGAAAATAAAATCAATCGAAGTTTCGAACGTAGTTTTGGTAAAAATAACATCAATCCAAATAGCAAAGTTTTGATTCCAATAAATGCCAATCCAATTTCGGGTAAAGAACCACCATATTCATGCAAAATCGATTTACCCGATAAAATGTAAAGAAATAAAAGAACAAAAAAACCAAAAATTATATAACCATAAGGTCTTGAATATTTGTTATCTGATAAGAATAGCAAATACAACCAAAGAAAAACACTACATAATATAAAGATAAAAAGATCGGATAGTAATCCAAATCCGAAAATTTTCATATTTTCAAAAAACGTGAACTTGCTCTGTGTAATTGGATGAAAAGCAAGTACAATTCGCAATAAAATATTAACTAGTAAATAGAAAAAGCTTAGGTTGAAAAAAGGAGAATTTTTCTTGAATAACTGCAT
>NZ_DQDX01000078.1:12464-12871 GCF_003525665.1 Flavobacterium sp. | reverse complement strand
ATTTTTCTTGAATAACTGCATTGTTTTTTTAAGCAAAGCTATTGTTATATAATGCTTTTAAGTTTAAGATTTACTTAATACTAACTTAAGAATCGCTTAAATTAAAATTGGCTTAAAATAACTTTCAAATGTTTTAGTTCTGATTATAAACTATACTTTTACATAAAATAATGTGGAGCAAAAAATAGTTTAAAATGTTTTACTTTATAAAATTAGAATTATGAAAAAAATTGGATTAGTAGTGATGCTTTTAGTTTCTTCAATAGGATTTTCTCAAAACTGGAAATCATCATTAGAGGAAGCAAAAATTGAAGCAGCAAAAGAAAACAAACAAATACTATTAGTTTTTTCTGGATCAGATTGGTGTGCGCCATGCATGAAATTAGAAAAAAATATTTGGAAATCGG
>NZ_DQDX01000078.1:10995-12346 GCF_003525665.1 Flavobacterium sp. | reverse complement strand
ATTGATAAAAGCCGATTTTCCTAAAAAGAAAGCCAATCAGCTTTCGGCCCAACTTACAGAAAACAATAAAAAATTAGCAGAGAAATATAATAAAGAAGGTAATTTTCCTTTAGTTGTAAAGCTTGACAAAAATGGCAAAGTAAAAGGAATGACTGGCTTTAAAAATGTTTCTGCAGAGCAATATGTTAAGCTTTTAAATTCTTTGTAAAACAATGAAAAAGTATTTAGTTATAGTTTTATTGGCAACAATTTCTTCTTATAGTCAAACGATTTATAAGAAAAAATTGGCCATGCTTGGAAGTCCGTTTGAGATTTCAGTTGTAGCAAACGATTCTATTAAGGCTAATGAATACAGTAATCTAGCAATAAACGAAGTTAAACGAATTGAGAATTTAATTTCCGATTGGATTCCGACTACTCAAATATCTGAAATCAATAAAAATGCAGGAATTCAACCTGTAAAAGTCGATCAAGAAGTTTTTGATTTGGTTGAAAGAGCTATTAAAATTTCAAAATTAACCAACGGTGCTTTCGATATTTCTTATGCTTCAATGGATAAAATATGGAAATTTGACGGAAGCATGAAAGAAATGCCAACGCCAGAAGCCATAAAAAAATCGGTTGAAAAAATTGGTTATCAAAATATTATTCTTGATAAAGAAAACAAAACCATTTTCTTGAAATTAAGCGGAATGAAATTGGGTTTAGGCGGAATTGGTCAAGGCTATATTGCCGACAAAGTGAAAGATTTATTGCAATCTAAAGGTTGTAATTCGGGATTAGTAAATGTTTCAGGCGATATCAATACTTGGGGAAAACAACCTAACGGCGATCTTTGGACGGTTGGAATTGTAAATCCGATGAATAAAAACAAAGTATTTGCAACATTTCCTTTAGATAATAGTGCAGTTGAAACCTCTGGAAACTATGAAAAATTTGTAACCTTCAACGGAATTCGATACTCACATATTATAGATCCAAGAACAGGTTATCCTGCAACTGGTATTGTAAGTGTTTCTGTATTTGCAAAACAAACCGAAATTGCCGATGCTCTAGCAACAGGAATTTTCGTTCTTGGAGTAGAAGTAGGATTGGATTTAGTAAACCAATTAAAAGGAATTGAATGCATTATCGTTGATGATAAAGGCAAAATCCATGCATCGAAAGGCATCGATATTAAAAAATATAAATTATAACATTATGATTAAGAAAATCAGTTTTGCTATCCTATTAGTACTGACATTACAATCGTGTACTTCAGTAAAAGAATACGAAAAAGAAAAACTAAACGATCCAGAAATGAAACTTTCTGCAAAAACGGCCGAGCGCTACGAAACTACTTTCCAAGTTT
>NZ_DQDX01000078.1:5486-10775 GCF_003525665.1 Flavobacterium sp. | reverse complement strand
GGTTGCGGTTGCAATTAAAATTTTAGATATCAGATTTCAGATGGCAGATTTTAGCTAAAAATTATTCTTCTTTCGAAATCTTTTTTACAACAATACATTATACAACAAAAAAAATGCAATACAGAATAGTAATTTTATTTTTACTCCTTTCGAGTTTATCTTTTTCACAAGAGAAAGACTCAACTGTAGTTTTCAAAAAAAGAGTTTTAGAAAGTACCGAAGTAGATTTCTTGGCGAGTTATTACAAGCAAGACGGATTACATTCGGCGGTTTCTGGCGGAATTGGATCTGAAAAATTAACCGATATTGCTACCAATATTATAGTTGCAATTCCAATGAACGACGACGATATTCTTACGGTCGACGCTGGAATTTCAGCATATACTTCGGCTTCTTCAAGTAATATCAATCCATTTGATTCTAATAAACCCAATCCTTGGCAAGCATCATCTGGTGCATCGGCTCAAGATGCATTGGCTTCATTAGTAGTAAATTACAGTCACAGTAGCGATGATAGAAATTTTATTTGGAATGCAGATGTTTCTGTTTCAAGTGAATATGATTATTTTTCATTAGGTTTTGGTGGCGGAATTACTAAATTATTCAACAACAAAAATTCGGAAATTTCATTAAAAGGAAACGCTTATTTAGATACTTGGCAACCTATTTATCCAATAGAATTTAGAGATAATTTACCAACAGTTTATGATCAAACTGGTGCCGTTTCTAATTTATACAATCCGAATTTTATTTCTTGGACATCGAAAGCTAGAAATTCGTTCTCGGCATCGGTTAGCTTTTCTCAAGTAATCAATAAAAAATCGCATTTTTCTGTTTTCTTTGATGTCTTGCAGCAACAAGGTCAATTGTCTTCACCTTATCACAGAATGTATTTTGCAGACAAGGATAATTTCTATGTTGGTGATCCACAGTTTATTCCAAATTATCAAAGTGAAACCAACAAAGGCGCTTATCAATTAGCCGATGCAATCGAAAAATTACCAGATACTAGATTTAAATTACCATTTGGATTACGTTACAATTATTACCTAAACGAAACTGTAAGTTTTAGAACCTATTACAGATTTTATACTGATAATTGGGATGTACAATCGCATACTGCGAGTATTGAAATTCCGTTTAAAATATCAAGTAAATTCACTTTATTTCCAATGTATCGTTATTATACTCAAACTAAATCGAAGTATTTTGCTCCATACGAAACCCATTTGTCAACAGAAAAATTCTTTACATCTGATTTTGATTTGTCCGATTTTGACGCACATCAATATGGCCTTGGATTTACCTATACCGATATTTTTACAAGTTCTAAAATTTGGAAATTCGGATTAAAAAATATCGATTTTAGATTCAATCATTATGATAGAAGTGATGGTTTAAATGCCAATATTGCCACTGTCGGATTTAAGTTTGTAATGCAATAACAATGAAGATTTTAATAGTAGAAGATGAAGTAGGAATTTCTAATTTTTTAAAACAAGGATTAGAAGAAGAAGGCTATGAAATTAGCTTGGCTTTCAATGGATTTGAAGGTTTAGAATTGGCGACAAACAATCAATTTGATTTAATTTTATTAGATTGGATGCTTCCAAAGTTACCCGGAATTGAAGTTTGCAAAGGTATTCGCGAAAAAAATAAAACCATTCCGATACTTTTTTTAACTGCAAAAGATACCGTTCAAGAAACTATTGAAGGACTAAAAGCTGGAGCTAACGATTATATCAAAAAGCCCTTCAGTTTTGAAGAACTTTTAGAACGTATTAAAATTCATTTTAGAATAAGTGATGGAGATGAAATTTTAACGCTTTCAGATATTAAAGTTGATTTAACAAAACATCAGATTTTTAAAGACGAAAAAGAAGTGTTTTTAACGCAACGTGAGTTTGAATTATTAGTATATTTGATACAAAATAAAGGCAAAGTCTGTACCCGAACTCAAATCATTGAAGATGTGTGGGATATCCATTTTGAATATGATACCGGAGTTATCGATGTGTTTATGAATGCAATCAGAAAAAAATTAAATCTTTCCAAAGAAGACGATTGCATCAAAACAATTCGAGGTGTTGGATACATTGCTAACTAAATTGTAAAAATCAATGACTCATACTGAAACGGCAATAAAAGCAACTTACTTTAGTATAATTAGTAACACATTATTAGCTATAATTAAAGGAATTGCTGGTTTTTTTGGAAATTCCTATGCACTAATTGCCGATGCAATAGAATCAACAACCGATATTTTTTCGTCGTTTTTGGTACTATTCGGATTAAAATATGCGAGTCGTCCTGCAGATGAAAATCATCCTTATGGTCATGGTCGTGCCGAACCTTTAATTACATTTCTTGTAGTTGGTTTTTTGATAACTTCGGCAACCATAATTGCTTACGAAAGCATCAATAACATTGGAACGCCACACGAATTACCAAAACCTTTTACTTTGATAATTCTTGGAGCAATTATTTTATGGAAAGAATTTTCGTTTAGAAAGGTCCTCAAGAAAAGTAAAGAAACCAATAGTTCATCTTTAAAAGCCGATGCTTGGCATCATAGAAGTGACGCAATTACATCGGTTGCAGCATTTATCGGAATTAGTATTGCTCTAATTTTAGGAAAAGGATACGAATCTGCCGATGATTGGGCTGCACTTTTTGCCTCTTTTTTTATTCTTTACAACAGCTATCTAATATTTAGACCTGCACTTGGTGAAATTATGGATGAACATTTATACGATGATTTAGTAGCAGAAATTAGAGTAGAATCGTTAAAAGTTAAAGGAGTAATTGATACCGAAAAATGCTTTATAAGAAAAGCCGGAATGAAATACCACGTTGATTTACATGCTGTTGTAGATGGAACAATTTCGGTTAAAGAAGGACATGATATTGCTCATTTACTCAAAGACACATTGCGACACGAATTACCGCAACTCGGTCATGTTTTAATTCATATTGAACCAAGTCATTAAAATGTTTAAATTTTCATTTAAAAATAGAATCGCTTTTAATTACATTTTGAGTACGGCTTTGCTCATTGCATTTGTATTTATTATAATTTATCAAGTAATCTATTTTAGTGTAAACGAACATATTAATGAAGAGATTTTTGAAGAACTTGAAAAACATTTGGATGATGTTGAAATCGATTCTAATGAAACCTATCTAATTCAAGTAGATCAATGGAAAGCTAGAGAACATAATACTATCAATGTTAATCCAGTTTTTGTTCAGTTTTACGATAATAATAAAAAACTTATCGATAAATCTCCTAATTTAAAAAGTACCAATTTAATTTTATCGAATGATTCAAACAATAATAAATATATTGAATCAACATTAAACGGAATACCGATTCGACAAATACAAACTGCCATAATCAATAATGATAAAATTGTGGGTTATGCTGTTGTTGCAATGTCTCTCAATGATTTAGAAATTATTCTTATTCTAAAGAAAATACTCCTAATTTCCTATCCGTTAATATTAATTGTTTTATTTCTTATCGCCCGATTTTTTGCAGGAAGAAGTATTAAACCTGTAACAAATATTATTAAAACATCGAGTTTAATAACGAAAGATAATTTGAATTCCAGGATTGACTTGCCTCATAACAAAGACGAATTGTTTGTACTTTCCAAAACTATAAATGATTTATTAGATCGAATAGAAGATGCCATTGAACGCGAAAAACAATTTACATCTGATGCTTCCCATGAACTGAGAACTCCATTAGCTGTAATAAAAGGAACACTTGAAGTTTTAGTACGTAAACCACGTGAAAAACAAGAGTATGAAGAAAAAATAAATTTCTGTGTAAATGAAGTTGATCGTTTAAATAATTTAGTTGATGAGTTACTTTTACTAGCTCGATTTGAAAATCAGAAACAGAATAATAAAATCGAAAATGTATATCTAAACGCTATAATTCTAGACAGTTTATCGCGATATTCTGAAAAAATTAAAGTCAATAATTTGACAATTACCTCTCATTTCAACCAAGAATATTACATTCAATCTGATTATTATTTGATTTCAATTATTGTTGGAAATTTGGTTTCTAATGCAATTAAATATTCCAATCAAAATGGAAAAGTCGAAATAAATTTAGAAAAAAAAGATTCTAGAACGATTTTAACCATATCAAATACTGGACATGGAATTCACGAAAAAGATTTAGATAAAATTTTCAACTCTTTTTACCGCGCTGATAATTCTAATAATCCTGAAATAAAAGGAACTGGTCTAGGTTTATCAATCGTAAAACGACTTTGCGATTTATTATCGATTAGTATTGAAATTTCAAGTACTGAAACTAAAGGAACCATCTTATTTTTAAGTATTCCCTAATTTTATATTAAGTTTATCTTAAGCATTAATTTTATAGCTTACCTATCTTTGTAATAAGAAAAAGAACATAAAAATGCTTGAAAAAATAATCGCTTTTAGCTTAAAAAACAAACTAATAGTTTTATTACTTACTCTCGGAATTTTCGGATTCGGAGTATATTCTGTCTTTCAAATTTCAATTGGAGCAGTTCCTGATGTTACTAATAATCAGGTTCAAGTAATTACCACTTCAAGAAATCTTTCTACTCAAGACATTGAACAATTCATCACTTATCCTGTAGAAATTGAAATGGCAAACTTGCCAGGCGTTGTAGAAATTCGCTCTATTTCAAAATTCGGACTTTCAGTAGTAACGATCGTTTTTGATGACGATATGGGTTCGTATCTTCCAAGACAATTGATAGCTGAAAAAATAAAAACAGCTTCCGAAAAAATTCCACAAGGTTTTGGGACTCCAGAAATGGGTCCAATCACAACTGGTTTGGGTGAAATTTATCAATATGTTTTAGATGTAAAACCCGAATATAAAAACCAATATTCTGTAACCGATCTAAGAACCATTCAAGATTGGGTTGTAAAACGTCAACTATCAGGAATAAAAGGTGTTGTAGAAATAAATACTTGGGGTGGCTATTTAAAACAATATGAAGTAGCTATAAATTCATCTAAACTTAAAGCGATGAATATTTCAACTATTGATGTTTTCAATGCTTTAGAAAATAACAATAGCATAGCTGGTGGCGCTTACATTGAAAAGGTAAATCAAAGCTATTTTATTCGTGGAGAAGGAAAAGTAAAATCGCTTGAAGACATAGAAAATATTGTTGTTAAAAACGATAACGGAATTCCAGTTTATGTAAAAGATGTTTTGCAAATTGGTTTTGGAAGTGCCAATCGTTTTGGAGCAATTACAGGAAATGG
>NZ_DQDX01000078.1:0-5412 GCF_003525665.1 Flavobacterium sp. | reverse complement strand
AGCAATTACAGGAAATGGTGAAGGCGAAAAAGTTCTCGGACAAGTAATGATGCTCAAAGGAGGAAATTCAAAACAAGTAATTGAAGATGTTAAAACTAGAGTTGCCGAAATTGAAAAAACTTTACCAAAAGGTGTTTATATCAACCCATTTTTAGAAAGAAGTGAATTAGTTGGTAAAACTACTTTTACTGTAGCAGAAAACCTTATTTTGGGTTGTCTAATAGTGATTTTTGTAGTCGTTCTTTTGTTAGGAAATTGGCGTTCAGGATTGGTTGTTGCTTCAGTAATTCCATTATGTTTGTTGTTTGCAATTACATTCATGAACATCTTTGGAATCGATGCAAACTTAATGAGTTTAGGCGCAATAGATTTCGGAATTATAATTGATGGAGCCGTAATTATCGTAGAGTTTATAGCTTTTCAAATTGCTCACAAATCAAGACATTTAGTAAATTTATCTAAAGAAGAACGTCAAATTCAAATTGACGAAATCACTTATAAAAGTGCTTCCAAAATGATGAATTCTGCTGTTTTTGGTCAGTTGATTATCTTAATTGTTTTTATTCCTATTCTATCATTATCTGGAGTTGAAGGAAAAATGTTCAAGCCAATGGCAATGACTTTCAGTTTTGCATTAGCTGGAGCAATGCTACTTTGTTTCACTTATGTTCCAGTAGTTTCTTCCTTATTTTTAAAACCTAAAGAAGAAAATCCTAATTCTTTTTCATCACGATTAATTGCCAAAATGAATTCGTGGTATTTGCCAATAATTACTTGGGCTTTAAGTAATACTAAGAAAGTAATTTATGGAGCTATATCTTTATTAGTTTTTGCAATTGTACTTTTTACAACAATGGGTGGCGAGTTTATTCCAACTTTAGATGAAGGTGATTTTGTAATTCAACCAGTTTTAAAAACAGGAACTTCATTAACTAAAACAATAGAAACTACAACAAAAATTGAAAAGATTATTCTAAAAAATTTCCCAGAAGTAACACAAGTTGTAAGTAGAATTGGTGCAGCTGAAGTGCCAACCGATCCTATGAGCATGGAAGAATCAGATATTATTGTGAAATTGAAACCAAAAGGTGATTGGGTTTCCGCAGATTCAAAAGACGAATTGGCCGATAAAATTAAAACTGAGATAGAAAAGCAAATTCCAAACATGGAAATCGAATTCACACAACCTATAGAAATGCGTTTCAATGAATTAATTTCAGGAACTAGGAGTGATGTCGCTATTAAAGTTTTTGGAGAAGATTTAAATGTTTTAGCAAAAAAAGCACAACAAATAAAATATGCTATTGCAGATGTAGAAGGCGCTTCTGATATTATCATCGAAAAAACAGAAGGTTTACCACAAATGAGTGTGGTTTATAATCGTTCGAAAATTGCTCGCTACGGATTGAATATTGCAGATTTGAATGAAATGATAGCACTTGGTTTTGCAGGAAAAACTGTTGGAACTGTATTCGATGGTGAAAAGCGTTTTGATATGGTAATTCGTTTAGATAAAACCAACCGTCAAGATATTGATAATTTGAGAAATCTTTATGTTCCAACTCCAAATGGTGAACAAATTCCGTTACAAGAATTGGCGCAAATTGAATATACAGAAGGTCCAGCAAAAATTTCAAGAGATAATACTCGCAGAAGAATTGTTGTGGGAATTAACGTTAGAAACCGGGATTTACAAAGTGTTGTCACTGACGTTCAAAAAATTGTAAATGAAAAAATAAAATTACCCGAAGGCTATTATGTAACTTATGGAGGTCAATTTGAAAATCTTCAAAGTGCCAAAGCACGTTTGTTGATTGCCGTTCCAATTGCTTTATTTTTAATATTCATTCTTTTGTATTTTGCTTTTGGTTCAGTAAAAGAAGCTTTGATGGTTTACTCTGCAATTCCACTTTCAGCGGTTGGAGGAATTTTGTTTCTTTGGATTCGTGATTTGCCATTCAGTATTTCCGCTGGTGTTGGATTTATTGCTCTTTTCGGAATCGCAGTCCTCAACGGAATTGTACTTATTGAACATTTTAAAGAACTAAAACACCAAGGAATGAAAGATATAAACGAACTAATTTTGAAAGGTACAACCGATAGATTACGTCCAGTTTTACTAACAGCAGCCGCAGCAGCTTTAGGATTTTTGCCAATGGCAATTTCGTCATCAGCAGGAGCAGAGGTGCAACGTCCGTTAGCTACAGTTGTTATTGGTGGATTGTTTACAGCAACCATTTTGACCATGATTGTACTTCCAATTTTATACAAACTTTTAGACAAAAAAGAAGGTAAAAAAGCTAAGTTTAAAATCCATACCAATGCTACAATCATTTTGTTACTATTGAGTTCGTCATTGGCGTATTCACAAAATAATAATCCTGAATTAGATAGTTTAATTTCAAAAGCACATCAAAATAACAAAGCCATAAAAGCAGGTCAATTATCAGTAGATAAAGCTAAAGCGAATATAAAATCGGCTTACTCATTTGATAAAACAAACATTTATTACAGCTATGATCAAAACAATTTGGCTTTAAATAATTTACCTTTAAAAGTATTCGGAGTACAACAACGATTTTTATTTCCATCGGTTTATGGTGCTCAAAAGAAATTATATTCTGCTGAATATGAAAGAGAAAAATCAAATTTTGAAATCACCAAAAATAGATTATCAAATGAGGTTGCTAAAGTTTATAATCACATAGTTTATTATCAAAATCAAGAAAAATTATACAAGTATTTAGATAGTTTGTATCAGAACTTTTCAAAAGCAAGTGATAGACGATTTGAATTAGGAGAAACCAATTACCTTGAAAAAATTACAGCTCAAAGTAAGTTTAGACAAATCAGAACTAAATTAGCTCAAATAGAAAAAGACAAATTGGCTAATTACGAAATGCTACAAGGATTACTGCAATCTGATGAAAAAACTATTATTAAAAATGACAAATTAATTCCAAATAATACAATAATTGAAAGTTCAAGTAAAGACTTATATAATTCTTATTTTGAAAATATTACAAAAACATTTCAATCTAATACTAAACTTCAAAAACAACACTATTTGCCTGATATAAATCTAGAGTATTTTCAAGGAAAAAACAATGGTTTATCGCAGTCTTTATATGGATTTCAAGTTGGGTTATCAGTTCCAATTTTATTTGGAGGTACAAAAGCTAAAATCAATGTTGCCAATTTAGAATTACAAAGTTGGGAACAACAAAAACTAAACGAGCAAACTAAAATGGAGCAATTCATTTCACAAAAGAAAAATGAATTGATCAAACATGAAGAAGGTATAAAATACTATAAAGAATACGGAGAAAAATTGGCTAAAGAGATTATAAAAGTAGCCGATATGAGCTATAAACATGGAGAAATTGATTTTTTCCAATACATTACCTCTTTAGAAAACGCCACATCAATTCAAGTGGATTATCTTGAAAATGTGTTACAATACAACAAAACCCAATTTGATTTACACTACCTTAATTACTAATTTGCGATGAAAAAAATACTATATATACTTGCAGCGACTACTTTACTAATTTCATGTAAAGATGCCAAAACAGAAGCTCCAGCTGATAAAAATGATGGTTTAACTGTGATTTCTACAAATCAATTTAAGACGATGGCAATGGAAGTTGGAACTCCAATAGAACAAAATTTTGATGTAACAGTAAAAGCTTCAGGTAGGATAGATGTTCCACCTCAAAATAGAGCTAAAATTACTTCATTTATTGGAGGATATGTAAAAGCTACGAGTCTTTTGGTTGGAAATAAAGTAGTTAAAGGTCAACCACTTTTAACAATGGAAAACACAGAATTTCTAGATATTCAGAAAGATTATCTTGAAGTTGCCGAACAAATCACCTATTTAAAATCGGAATTTGAAAGACAAAAAACGTTGTATGATGAGAAAATTACTTCTCAAAAGAACTACTTAAAATCGGAAAGTGATTATAGAAGAGCCAAAGGAATGTATCAAAGTTTAAGAGCTAAATTACTTTTGCTAAACATCAATCCAAGCAATGTTGAAAAAGGAAAATTGACTTCTGTTGTTACTATTTTTTCTCCAATTTCAGGTGATATTGTAATCATGAATGCTAATGTCGGAATGTACATTGCAGCTTCTGATGTAATTTTAGAAATTGTTGATACAAGTCATTTGCATTTAGAATTAGCAGTTTTTGAAAAGGATATTTTGAAAATCAAAGTTGGTCAAAAAATTAAATTCACTGTTCCAGAAGCTTCTAAGGAAATTTTTGATGCTGACGTTCATTTGGTAGGAAAATCTATTGAAGGTAATGATAGAACTATTAATGTTCATGGACATCTTGATGATGCTATCAAACAAAGATTATTGACAGGAATGTTTGTTGAATCACAAATCATAACCGATTCTAAAAAAGGATTGGCCATACCAAAGGACGCTTTAATCTTTGAAAACCAGAAATATTTCGTACTTTTATTAAAGAATGAAGACGCAAAAGGATATTCATTTGAAAAGGTTCAGGTTCAAAAAGGAACTGCTTCAGAAAATTTTGTTGAAATTCTTCCAAATGAGCAAATAAATAATAATTCTAAACTTCTTGTAAAAGGTGTTTTTGATATTATAAACTAAATCTCAAGTACTAAAATATAAATTAAGATGATTAAATCTAAAAAAGAAAAGGAAACAATAACAATAGATAATTATCTAGACAGTCATTACATACACAGAAGTAATTGGTTAAGAGCAGCAGTTTTAGGCGCAAATGATGGAATAATATCTATTTCAAGTCTTGCTATTGGAGTTGCTGCGGCAAGTTCAACAAGAGAGCCAATTGTTTTAGCTACAGTAGCTGGACTTGTTGCTGGTGCATTGTCAATGGCAGCTGGAGAATATGTATCTGTAAGTTCACAAACGGATACAGAAAAAGCAGATATTGAAAGAGAAATAAAAGAATTGGCAGAAACACCCGAAGACGAGTTGAAAATCCTAGCTCAAATCTATGAGAAAAGAGGTTTAAAACCAGAAACAGCAATGCAAGTTGCAATTGAATTCACAGAAAAAGATGCCTTAAGCGCTCATATTAGAGACGAATTAGGAATAAATGAAATAAGTCAAGCAAATCCTATTCAAGCTGCTATTTCATCAGGTGCTGCCTTTACTGTTGGTGGTGTATTGCCATTGCTTGTTATTCTTTTTGTACCCATAAAAAATATGGAATATTGGCTCTATGCTTTCACAATAATTTTTCTAATTGTATTGGGAAGTATAGCTGCTAAAACTGGAGGTTCAAGTATCAAAAAAGCAATTTTACGTATAACCATTTGGGGAACAATTGCAATGGCATTATCTGCATTAGTAGGCTACATCTTTGGAGTTAGAGTGTAAACTACACACAATAAACTATAAACAATAAA
>NZ_DQDX01000165.1 GCF_003525665.1 Flavobacterium sp. | reverse complement strand
TTTTGGTTTCCATTTTCCTGCTGCCTTTCCAAAGTCCCGATAAAAATCGGGAGCTTTTCCCTTGCATCAGGGCTAGTTAGCAATTGTCTTTTGTGAAATTTACGTTATTACATTAACTTTTGGTTATTAAAATCACATTTTGGCATTATTTGATTTCAGTTTAAAACAAAAAACTTATTTTTGATTTAAATTCATCAATTATGAAAATCAATCAGCTACAAATAGAAATTGACGGAATCGACAAAGAAATTCTGCGTCACTTAATGGAAGACGCACGAAAACCAATTCTGCAAATCGCCAATAAAATAGGAATTTCGGGCGCGGCAATTCACCAACGATTAAAAAAACTTGAAGAAGCTGGTGTAATTTCGGGTTCCAAATTTATTGTAAACAACAAAGTTCTTGGCTATAAAACCATGGCATTTATAGGAGTTTATTTAGAAAAAGCAGCATCCAACTCTGAAGCCGTAAAAGAATTAAGAAAAATCCCAGAAGTACTAGAATGTCATTACACTACAGGAAATTGGAGTATTTTAATCAAAATTATTTGTCGCGATAACGAACATTTAATGCAACTTCTAAATAAAAAAATCCAACCCATTGACGGCGTTTCAAGAACAGAAACCTTCATATCTTTGGAACAACAAATAGAAAGACAGATTCAACTTTAGATATCAGATTGCAGGTTGCAGATTTCAGATTTCAGGTTGCAGATTGCAGATTTTAGATAGCAGTGACAAACAATAAACAATAAACAATAAACAACAAACCACAAACCACAAACCCAAAAATGAACCTCAACAAATTCTCAAAAGAAAACGTAACCATAGCCTTTTATGTAATTTATGCAGCTTTAAGTTATGGCGCTTATTTACTTTTTCCAGGCGATGCAAAAACACCTAACTTCGGAAAATTACTGATGTTTCTTTTAATTCCTATAAGTTTTATTTACGCTGCAGCTCATGTTATCAGACACTTCAACTCAGATAAAAGTTATTTTAAATGCCTTTTAATTCATACTGTGGCTTGGTTTTCAATCATTACTTTTTTGACTAATTTGAAGAAATAGTGTGAAGATGGAAGATTTATAAATAAAAAAAGGATTTTAAAACAATTGTTCTAAAATCCTTTTGTGTTACTTCTTATTTCAAATTAATCTCTTGAAGCGCCCATGTATCGCATTATATAATATAAAAGCGTTGCGATTGAACCAATTGCTGCCACTAAATACGTTCTTGAGGCCCATTTTAAAGCATCCTCCGCTCCAGCATATTCTTCTTGCGAAACCATATTTTTGTTCTTTAACCAAGCCAACGCTCTGTTACTCGCATCATATTCTACTGGCAAAGTAATTACAGAAAATAAAGTCGTCACCGAAAATAAAATGATTCCAACAAGCAACAAACTTGGAAATGTATTGACCATCAAAATTCCGGCAAGTAAAACCCACTGCATAAAACTAGATGCAATTTGCACAACTGGAACCAATTTAGAACGCATCGTCAACCATTGATATGCCTGAGCATGTTGCACTGCGTGACCCACTTCGTGAGCAGCAACTGCAGCAGCCGCAGCATTTCTTTGATTGTAAACTGCCTCAGATAAATTTACTGTTTTATCCGCTGGATTGTAATGATCCGTCAATCTTCCTGGTGTAGATATTACTCTTACTCCACGAATTCCGTGATCGGCAAGCATTTTTTCGGCAATTTCGGCGCCACTCATTCCGTTTCTTAAATGCACTTTGGAATAGAAATCAAATTTTGATTGCAATCGACTAGAAACCAGCCAACTCACCAACATGACTAAACCACCAATTATCATTGAACCTGTATCAAACATAGTTTTCTATTTTTAAAATTTATATCAGATAAATATCAAATTGCACGCCAAATTTCACAAATGACAGTTTGACATTTTACTATTATACGTAAAAATTAAAAAATGTTACAAAAAACTATAGAATTGTTAGTCCAAAAACAAAGCGATTGTTTCCTTGTTCTTTCACAGTATTGTTTACATCGGCATAATCAGATTTCCATTTACCATTTGTAAAAGCAAATTCGTAACCAACATTCAATCGGATTTTTGTAGATTTATCATTAAATAAATACAACGATGCCGAAGGTCCAACATAAAACATACTGTTCTTTACAGAGAGATTTCCAACGTTATTTATCGGATTTAAATCGTTAAGATCAATTGAATTATTTTTCGTGTAAACAATAAGTTCTCCTGTGGAATAAGACAAATTAAGTCCAGATGTGAAAGCAACTTTTGTTTTATTAATCACATTGTAATGTACACGCAATCTGGTGGTAAAACCAATGTATCTATTTTCGTTACTTCCTTCTTCATTTTTAGAATTCAAAAAGCCAAAATCTAAATCACCTGAGTATTTTTTGCCAAAAACAGTCATACCTATAAATAGTTCTGGAGTGAAACTTTTAATTGTTGGCAAACCAGCATCTTCAAGTTTTGTGTTAATATTCAAATCATCTTGAATTTGAGCATTGATACCATACGTAAAATAAAATTTTGATTTTTCCGAAGTTTTTGCAACCTCTGTCTCTTGAGCAAACGAGCAACTAACAAAAAATAATGCGATTAAAACGTTTAAATTTCTCATGTTTATTTTGATTAATGTTTAGAAATCAAAAATAC
>NZ_DQDX01000085.1 GCF_003525665.1 Flavobacterium sp. | reverse complement strand
ATCGCTATTTCAGGACAAGACAAAATCAGAAATAAAAAAGTCCAAATTTAATTATTTGGACTTTTTTTGTTTTCAATTTTTACGCTTTAAACTTCAACGCCAAATGCACTACTTTTTTAGTTTCAAAGAATTCATCTTTAAAAAACTCTGAAATACTATATTCGGTTGCTTTTGGAAAATCTTTCAATTCTTCGGTCAAATCGCCACCTTTTAAGTAAAGAATTCCGTTTTTAAGTTCGTGTTTGTTAGTTTTCTTAATTTTATCTTTTATCCAAGAAACAAAATCGGGCATGTTAGTAACCGCACGACTCACAATAAAATCGTAATCGCCTTTTACATTTTCGGCTCTAATTTGTTCTGCTTTTACGTTTTTTAATTCTAAACCTTCGGCAACTGCTTTAACTACGTTTATCTTTTTCAAGATTACATCAATCAAATAAAATCGAGTTTCTGGAAATAAAATTGCCAACGGAATTCCCGGAAAACCGCCACCAGTTCCAACATCCAAAACATAAGTTCCAGGTTCAAACGGCTGAATTTTTGCAATTGCCAACGAGTGCAATACATGTTTGGTATACAATTCATCAATATCTTTTCTCGAAATCACATTGATTTTGGCATTCCAATCGTGGTACAATTCGTTTAGTTTTTCAAATTGCTGCTTCTGAATATCGGTTAGATTTGGAAATTGTTTAAGAATTTCTTCCATGATTTATTTTTTTTACAAAAGTAAACAATTTGAAAATGTTATTTTTTAAATAATTAACACTTGTGCAATCCTATTAATTTTTATATTTGTAAAAATTATATCTTTTTATGAATACAACAATGCCAACATTCTCTAAACAAGACAGTTTGAAGTTCTTTAGAACATTAAATTCTCGAGTTAACGCTTACTTCAAAGAGAATAAAATTGAAAAAACTGGAAACTGGAAATTACACTTAAAAACTGTCATCCTATTCACCGTTTTTCTTGCACCTTACTTTTTAATAATCACGCTTACTGATATGCCTTTTTGGGTATTTTTAGTACTATCAATAGTTACAGGAATTGGAATGGCCGGAATCGGAATGAACGTAATGCACGATGGAAATCACGGTTCGTACTCTAACAAATCTTGGATTAATAAAATTATGGGTGGAAGCATCTATATTTTAGCCGGAAACGTTTACAACTGGCAAGTGCAACACAACGTTTTACACCATACTTACACCAATATCCACGGTCACGATGAAGATTTAGATGCTGGACGAGTAATTCGTTTTACTCAAGAAGCTGAGTGGCGAGGTTTTCATAAATTCCAACATTATTATTCGGTTTTCCTTTACGGATTACTAACTTTCAACTGGGCAATTACTACCGATTTCAAACAAATGAAAGCCTATTTAGGAAGAAAATTATCTTACGGAGAAGCTAAAAGTCCGAAGATTTTATGGACGACTTTAATAATTACTAAAATTATTTATTTCTCAATTTGGTTAGCTATTCCAATGATTCTAGGAATCGTTTGGTGGCAAGTTCTAATCGGATTTTTTGTAATGCATTACACTGCAGGTTTAATTTTGAGTATTGTATTTCAATTAGCTCATGTTGTTGACGAAACTACAAATCCTGTTCCGAATGAAGAAGGCGAAATGGAAAACACTTGGGCAATTCACCAATTGTATACAACGGCCAATTTTGCTCCAAAAAATAGAATTGTAAACTGGTTCACTGGCGGATTAAATCATCAAATAGAACACCATATCTTTCCAAACATAAGTCATGTTCACTACGGCAAAATAGCAGAAATTGTAAAAGAAACCGCTAGAGAATGTAACTTACCATACCACGAATTCAAAACAATGAGAAGCGCAGTTATTGCACATTTCAAGCATCTGAAAGATTTAGGACAAAAACCTTTGCTTTCAGCATAATTGGTAAAGACGCGATTCATCGCGTCTCTTTTTTTTACACAACTATTTCATATACAAATAAATACACCTAACTATATAAAATTAACAGACGCGATGTATCGCATCTCTAACTACAACTATGGAAAACCATTTATCAGACAGAATCAATAATCTATCTACATCACAAACACTTGCTATGGCTGCTTTGGCAAGAGAATTAAAAGCACAAGGAAAAGATATTATCAGTTTAAGTTTGGGCGAACCAGACTTTAATACACCCGATTTTATCAAAGAAGCTGCAAAAAAAGCAATAGACGAAAACTACTCAACCTATTCTCCAGTTGACGGATACATGGATTTGAAAGAAGCTATTTGCAGAAAATTCAAAAGAGACAATAATTTAGACTATAAACCAGCAAACGTAGTAGTTTCTACTGGTGCAAAACAATCATTATACAACGTTGCTCAAGTAATGTTAAACGATGGTGACGAAGTAATTCTTCCTGCGCCATACTGGGTTTCGTATTCAGAAATCGTAAAAATGTCGGGCGGAATTCCTGTTGAAGTTCCAACATCAATCGAAAATGATTTCAAAATCACACCACAACAATTAGAAGCAGCAATTACGCCAAAAACTAAAATGATTTGGTACAGTTCGCCTTGTAATCCAAGTGGTTCTGTTTATTCTCGCGAGGAATTTACAGCCATTGCAGAAGTATTAAAAAAATATCCAAACATCTATATCGTAGCCGACGAAATCTACGAACACATCAATTTCTCTGGAACATTTTGCAGCATTGCATCCATTCCAGGAATGTTCGAAAGAACCATTACCGTAAACGGAGTTGCCAAAGCTTTCGCCATGACTGGCTGGAGAATTGGTTATATTGGCGCACCAGAATTCATTGCCAAAGCTTGTACAAAAATGCAAGGTCAAGTAACTTCTGGAGCAAATTCTATCGCACAAAGAGCAACAATTACAGCTGTTGACGCCGATCCAAACGTGCTAAACGAAATGGTTGCTGCCTTCAAAAGCCGTCGTGATTTAGTCGTTGGATTAATCAAGGAAATTCCGGGATTAAAAATCAATGTTCCAGAAGGTGCATTTTATGTTTTCCCAGACGTTTCATCGTTCTTCGGAAAAACATTACGCGGAACTTTAATCAACAACGCCGACGATTTCTCTATGTATTTACTTTCAGAAGCAAACGTTGCAACTGTAACTGGAGACGCTTTTGGAAACCCAAATTGCATTCGTTTTTCATACGC
>NZ_DQDX01000015.1:39192-45323 GCF_003525665.1 Flavobacterium sp. | reverse complement strand
CTGTAGAATTAATTTTACAAAATTACTAATTATAATTCTAAACTAATTTAATCCAACATCAATTAACAGTTACTATTATTGTAAACATATCATAAATGTAATTTGATATTGTTAAAATTTAAATACTTTTGCGTCAAATTTAAATTAACAAACAAAAATGAAAAAAATAGTATTGCTAACAATTTTATCTGCAATTTTTATTAGTTGTGGTAATGTTAAAGACGGCGAATTTACAATTGAAGGAGAAGTAAAAGGAGTTGATAATGGAAAATTAATTGTTTTACACAAGCAAGATGATTCCTTAGGTATGATTCCAGTTGATACAACAAGAATTAAAGACGGTAAATTCACTTTCAAAGGAAAAACTAAAGAGCCTTTGATGCATCAAATACAAATAGAAGGTGTCAATATTGAAACATTCTATGTTATTACAGAAACTGGTGAAATTGATATTACAATTGATAAAGATTCTGTTCAAAAAACTAAAGTTGGTGGAACTTACAACAATGATGAAATGCAATCATTTACTGAGAAAAGAAATGAGTTTCAGGCAAAAATTAAAGAATTTGAGTACAAAAATCAATCAAAATTAGCAGTTGCACAAAATAATAATGATGAAAAAACCATCAAACAACTACAAGCTGATTATGCTGTATTGCAAAATAATATGAAAGATTATGTTATGAAATATATCGGAGACCATCCAAAATCGTATATTTCATCATTGTTAATATATTCAATGTTTGCCGATTTTGAACCAGATACAGCAAAAATTCAGAAATATTATGATGGGTTAGATCAAAGTTTGAAAGATCATTCTGAAGGTAAAAAAATTCTAAAAAAATTAAAAGAAACTAAAAAAGTTGATGTTGGTAAAAGAGCTCCAGATTTTTCTGCTAAATCTCCAGATGGAAAAGTTATTTCGTTAAAAGAATCATTAGGAAAAGTAACAATCATTGATTTTTGGGCATCATGGTGCAAACCTTGTCGTATGGAAAACCCAAATGTAGTAGCTTTATACAATGAATTACATTCAAAAGGTTTAAATATTGTTGGAGTTTCACTAGACAAAGATTTAAACAAATGGAAAGAAGCAATTGCTAAAGATGGTATTACATGGACACAAGTATCAAATTTAAAAGAATGGAAAGAACCAATTGCACTTTTATATAATGTAAATTCAATTCCTAAAACATTTGTTGTAAATAAATACGGAATTGTAGTTGCAAAAGACCTTACTGGAAAAGAATTAAAAGATAAAGTAACCGAATTATTAGCCCAAAACTAATATTTGCTTACGTAAATAAAAAAATCTCCTTCGTGGAGATTTTTTTATTTCATTCATTCCCAAAAGATTAAAATTTATTGTAAAATAATGTTTGAAATTAGTTTGCAAACATGAAAAGTGTTTTTATATTTGCAACCTCGTTAAGCGAATGGGGAGATACTCAAGCGGCCAACGAGGGCAGACTGTAAATCTGCTGTGAAAACTTCGCAGGTTCGAATCCTGCTCTCCCCACAAATTCAAGAGTTTTTGTTTCTTTTGAATAAAACTCTGCTGCCGGTGTAGCTCAGGGGTAGAGTGCTTCCTTGGTAAGGAAGAGGTCACGGGTTCAATTCCCGTCATTGGCTCAAAATTGTAAAATTTGAACACTAATAAATATATAACTAAGTTTAAAATTAATTAAAATGGCAAAAGAAAATTTTAATCGTAACAAACCACACCTTAATATTGGTACAATTGGGCACGTGGATCACGGAAAAACTACATTAACTGCTGCAATCACTAAAGTATTATCTGATGCAGGTTACTGTCAAGCAAAATCATTTGATCAAATTGATAATGCTCCAGAAGAAAAAGAAAGAGGTATTACTATCAATACATCACACGTTGAGTATGAAACTGCTAATCGTCACTACGCACACGTTGACTGTCCAGGTCACGCGGATTACGTAAAGAACATGGTTACTGGTGCTGCTCAAATGGACGGTGCTATCTTAGTAGTAGCTGCAACTGACGGACCAATGCCACAAACACGTGAGCACATCCTTTTAGGACGTCAAGTTGGTATTCCAAGAATCGTTGTATTCATGAACAAAGTGGATATGGTTGATGACGCGGAATTATTAGAATTAGTTGAAATGGAAATCAGAGATTTATTATCTTTCTACGAATATGATGGAGATAATGGTCCTGTAATTCAAGGTTCAGCTTTAGGTGGATTGAATAACGATCCTGCTTGGGTACCAAAAATTATTGAATTGATGGAAGCTTGTGATAACTGGATTGAAGAGCCAATCCGTGATACTGCAAAACCATTCTTAATGCCGGTTGAAGACGTATTTACAATTACAGGTCGTGGAACTGTTGCTACAGGTCGTATCGAAACTGGTGTTGCTAATACTGGAGATCCAGTTGAAATCATTGGTATGGGAGCTGAAAAATTAACTTCTACTATTACTGGAGTTGAGATGTTCCGTAAAATCCTTGATAGAGGTGAAGCTGGTGATAACGTAGGTTTATTGTTAAGAGGTATTGATAAAGAATCTATCAAAAGAGGAATGGTTATCATTAAGCCAGGTTCAGTAAAACCACACGCTAAATTCAAAGCTGAAGTTTATATCTTGAAGAAAGAAGAAGGTGGTCGTCACACACCATTCCACAATAACTACCGTCCACAGTTCTACGTACGTACAACTGACGTAACAGGAGTTATTTCTTTACCAGCAGGTGTAGAGATGGTAATGCCAGGTGATAACTTAACTATTGAGGTGGCTTTATTAAGCCCAATTGCAATGAACGTAGGTTTACGTTTCGCTATCCGTGAAGGTGGTAGAACAGTTGGTGCTGGTCAAGTAACTGAAATCGTAGAGTAATTTCAAATAAAGTAAAAAACCAGTGTTGTTTTTTTTTAACAACACTGGTTTTTAATAAACGGGCGTAGTTCAAGGGTAGAATAGCGGTCTCCAAAACCGTTGATGGGGGTTCGAATCCCTCCGCCCGTGCAAAAAAAATATACTATTATGTCAAAAGTATTTAATTATTTTTCTGAATCATTTGAAGAATTGAAATCAAATGTAACTTGGCCAGAGTGGGCTGAAGTGCAAAAATATACAATTATTGTAGCTGTTTTTTCAGTAGTTTTTGCTCTTGCTACATGGGGAGTTGATGTGTTTTTTGCAAAAGCAATAGCTGGATTTTTTAACTTGATCAAATAGAAATAATTTTGCTATGGCAGATATTAGTGTGAAAAAATGGTATGTTGTAAGAGCTGTTAGTGGGCAGGAAAATAAAGTGAAAGCTTATATTGAAACTGAAATTAGCAGACTTGGCATGAGTGATTATATATCTCAAGTATTAGTTCCTACTGAAAAAGTGGTTCAAGTACGTGATGGAAAAAAGATTTCAAAAGATAAAGTTTATTTTCCAGGATATGTAATGATTGAGGCTAATCTTGCTGGTGAAATTCCACACATTATCAAATCAATTACTGGTGTTATTGGTTTCTTAGGTGAAGTAAAAGGTGGAGATCCTGTGCCTTTACGTTTGTCTGAAGTAAACAGAATGTTAGGAAAAGTAGATGAATTAGCTGTTAATGTTGATACACAATCTATTCCTTTCAAAATTAATGAAACAATTAAGGTTATTGATGGACCTTTCAATGGATTCAACGGAACTATTGAAAAAATCAATGAAGAAAAGCGTAAACTTGAAGTTATGGTGAAAATTTTCGGAAGAAAGACCCCATTAGAATTGAGTTTTATGCAAGTTGAAAAAGTATAATTTTTGTTACATACATAATAAATCCACATTTATCGCTTCCAATGATAATGTGTTAAATTTTTAAACAATGGCTAAAGAGATTAGTAAAGTAGTTAAACTACAAGTTAAGGGAGGTGCTGCGAACCCGTCGCCACCGGTTGGACCTGCTCTGGGAGCTGCTGGTGTTAACATCATGGAATTCTGTAAGCAATTTAATGCTAGAACCCAAGATCAACCTGGCAAAGTTTTACCGGTACAAATTACCGTGTATAAAGACAAATCGTTTGATTTTGTTGTAAAAACTCCACCTGCTGCAATTCAATTATTGGATGCTGCTAAATTAAAATCTGGTTCTGGCGAGCCTAATAGAAAGAAAGTTGCTAGCGTAACTTGGGATCAAATTAAAGCAATCGCTGATGACAAGATGGTCGATTTAAATGCATTCACAACTGAAAAAGCTATGAGCATGATTGCTGGAACAGCTAGATCTATGGGTATAACTGTAACTGGAGATTCTCCTCTAAAATAAGGTAAGAAATGGCAAAATTGACAAAAAAACAAAAAGAGGCTGCTTCAAAAATTGAAAAAAACAAACTATATTCTTTAAAAGACGCTTCGTCTTTATTGAAAGTTGTTGCTTCAGCAAAATTTGACGAGTCTGTAGATATTGCTGTTCGTTTAGGAGTAGATCCAAGAAAAGCAAATCAAATGGTAAGAGGTGTTGTAACGCTTCCTCATGGTACTGGTAAAGATACTAAAGTATTAGCTTTAGTAACTCCAGATAAAGAAGCAGAAGCGAAAGCTGCTGGTGCTGACTATGTAGGTTTAGACGATTACCTTCAAAAAATAAAAGATGGTTGGACAGATGTTGATGTTATCATCACTATGCCAGCTATTATGGGTAAATTAGGTCCTTTAGGTCGTGTATTAGGACCAAGAGGTTTAATGCCAAACCCTAAAACTGGAACTGTAACAATGGAAATTGGTAAAGCAGTTGCAGAAGTTAAAGCTGGTAAAATTGACTTTAAAGTTGATAAAACTGGTATCGTTCACGCAGGAATTGGAAGAATCTCTTTTGATGCTGACAAACTTGTAGATAACGCTCACGAAATTATTCAAACATTAATTAAATTAAAACCAACTGCAGCTAAAGGTACTTACATCAAGTCTATTCACTTGTCTAGTACTATGAGTCCTGCTATTGCTTTAGATCCTAAAGCGGTATAATTGGTAGTTAAACAAATTTTATTATGACTAGAGAAGAAAAATCAATCGCGATAGAAGATTTAACTGCAAAGTTGGCTGAAAGTAATATCATTTATATTGCTGATACATCAGGATTGAATGCAGAAACTACTTCAAATTTAAGAAGAGCTTGTTTTAAAGCTGGAATTAAATTAGAAGTTGTAAAAAATACTTTGCTTGAAAAAGCAATGGAAGCTTCAACAAATGATTATGGTGATTTACCATCAGTATTAAAAGGTAACTCTTCAATCTTTATTGCAGATATTGCAAATGCACCTGCAAAAATCATTAAAGACTTCCGTAAGAAATCAGAAAAACCAGCTTTTAAAGGAGCTTATATCAATGGTGAAATTTACATCGGAGATAACCTTTTAGATAGCTTGGCTTCATTGAAATCGAAAGAAGAAGTTATTGGAGAAATCATTGGATTACTTCAATCTCCTGCTAAACGCATCATTTCAGCTTTATTAAATAATGCTGAACAAAAAGGTGAAGCAGCAGAATAATTAGCGCACAAGTAAACAAAAATAGAATTAAAAACATTTTAAACGATAGAAAAAATGGCAGATTTGAAACAATTCGCAGAACAATTAGTTAACCTTACAGTAAAAGAAGTTAACGATTTAGCTACAATATTAAAAGATGAGTATGGTATCGAACCAGCTGCTGCAGCTGTAGTAGTTGCTGCTGGTGGTGGTGAAGCTGCTGCTGAAGAGCAAACAGAATTCACTGTAGTATTAAAAGATGCTGGTGCTTCTAAATTAGCAGTTGTTAAAGCGGTTAAAGAATTAACTGGTTTAGGATTGAAAGAAGCTAAAGATATGGTAGATGGTGCTCCTGCTAACATTAAAGAAGGAGTTACTAAAGCAGAAGCTGAAGGTTTGAAAAAATCTTTAGAAGAAGCTGGAGCTGTTGTTGAGTTAAAATAACTCTAACATAGTTTTAGAACAAGGTTTAGGTCTTGAGTTTAATCACTCAATGACCTAAACCATTTTTCGTATAATAAAATTATACTCTAAAATTTATCTTAAAGAGTTTATAATACGAAAATGCTTTTAGTCAATACGAAGAAGAAAATTTACAGATACTGGTTTATTTTTAAGATGTATTGACAATAAAAGAT
>NZ_DQDX01000015.1:27563-39107 GCF_003525665.1 Flavobacterium sp. | reverse complement strand
CATTGACAATAAAAGAAAGTATACATAACACAAAACAATTACTTTTTTTTAATCAAAATTTTGTCCATTGATGATAACAAATCAGACTGAAAGATTGAATTTTGCCTCTACAAAAAACATTCCTCAATACCCAGATTTTCTGGATGTTCAGGTGAAGTCGTTCCAAGATTTTTTCCAATTGGAAACCAAATCTGACGAGAGAGGCAACGAAGGTTTATACAATACCTTCATGGAAAATTTTCCAATCACAGATACAAGAAACCAATTTGTATTAGAATTCCTAGATTACTTTGTTGATCCACCACGTTACTCTATTCAAGAGTGTATCGAAAGAGGTTTAACGTATAGTGTACCGCTTAAAGCACGCCTTAAATTATATTGTACAGATCCTGAACATGAGGATTTTGAAACTATAGTTCAAGACGTTTATTTAGGTACTATTCCTTACATGACGCCAAGCGGAACATTTGTTATAAATGGTGCTGAGCGTGTGGTTGTTTCGCAATTACACCGTTCTCCAGGAGTTTTCTTTGGTCAATCATTCCATGCAAATGGTACTAAATTGTATTCTGCCAGAGTAATTCCTTTTAAAGGTTCTTGGATAGAATTTGCAACTGATATCAATAACGTAATGTATGCGTACATTGATAGAAAGAAAAAATTACCTGTTACAACTCTTTTACGTGCTATCGGATTTGAAAGAGATAAAGATATTCTTGAGATATTTGACCTTGCAGAAGAAATCAAAGTTTCAAAAACAGGTCTTAAAAAATATGTTGGTAGAAAATTAGCAGCGAGAGTATTGAATACTTGGCACGAAGATTTCGTGGATGAGGATACTGGCGAAGTAGTTTCTATCGAACGTAACGAAATTATTTTAGATCGTGATACTATCTTAGATAAAGATAATGTAGAAGAAATTCTT
Organism: Flavobacterium sp.; assembly: GCF_003525665.1. Classification (GTDB taxonomy): domain Bacteria; phylum Bacteroidota; class Bacteroidia; order Flavobacteriales; family Flavobacteriaceae; genus Flavobacterium. Next base: position 38,182 of record NZ_DQDX01000015.1, on the reverse strand, counting down.
GACGCTGATGTAAAATTAATTTTATTACACAAGGAAGAAAATAATCAAGTTGATTATGCAATCATCCATAATACATTACAAAAAGATCCAACAAACTCTGAAAAAGAAGCTGTTGAACATATCTATAGACAATTACGTAATGCTGAACCGCCTGATGAGGAAACGGCTCGTGGTATTATCGATAAATTGTTCTTCTCTGACCAACGTTACAACTTAGGTGAAGTAGGTCGTTATAGAATGAACAAAAAGTTAAACCTTGATATTCCAATGGAAAAACAAGTTTTGACTAAAGAAGATATCATTACTATCATTAAATATTTGATCGAATTAATCAATGCGAAAGCAGATATTGATGATATTGATCACTTATCAAACCGTCGTGTAAGAACAGTTGGAGAGCAACTTTCTCAACAATTTGGTGTTGGTTTAGCTCGTATGGCTAGAACTATTCGTGAGAGAATGAACGTTAGAGATAACGAGGTGTTTACACCAATCGATTTGATTAATGCTAAAACATTATCTTCGGTTATCAACTCTTTCTTTGGTACTAACCAGTTATCTCAATTTATGGATCAAACGAATCCATTAGCAGAGATTACGCACAAAAGAAGATTATCAGCACTAGGACCAGGTGGACTTTCAAGAGAAAGAGCTGGTTTCGAGGTTCGTGACGTTCACTATACTCACTATGGAAGACTTTGTCCAATTGAAACTCCTGAGGGACCAAACATTGGATTGATTTCATCTTTAGGTGTTTATGCGAAAGTTAACGGAATGGGATTCATTGAAACTCCATACCGTAAGGTGACTAATGGTGTTGTTGATTTAGAATCTACTCCAGTTTATTTAAGCGCAGAAGAAGAAGAAGGTAAAATGATCGCTCAAGCAAACATCGAAATGGATGCTAAAGGTTCAATTACTGCTGATACGGTTATTGCTCGTGAAGAAGGTGATTTTCCAGTTGTTAAACCAACTGAAATTCATTATACTGACGTTGCTCCAAATCAGATTGCTTCTATTTCGGCTTCATTAATTCCTTTCTTGGAACATGATGATGCGAACCGTGCCTTGATGGGATCAAACATGATGCGTCAAGCCGTTCCATTATTACGTCCAGAAGCTCCAATTGTTGGAACTGGTCTTGAAAGACAAGTTGCTTCAGATTCAAGAGTATTGATTAATGCTGAAGGAAACGGAACTGTTGAATACGTTGATGCTAATATGATTACCATCAAATACGACAGAACTGAAGAAGAAAGAATGGTAAGTTTTGACCCAGATGAAAAAACTTATAAATTAATCAAATTTAGAAAAACGAATCAAAGTACCTCTATTAACTTAAAACCAATCGTAAGAAAAGGTGATAGAGTTCAATTTGGTCAAGTACTTTGTGAAGGTTACGCAACTCAAAACGGAGAATTAGCAATCGGTAGAAACCTTAAAGTAGCATTTATGCCATGGAAAGGATATAACTTCGAGGATGCAATTGTAATCTCTGAAAAAGTAGTTCGTGACGATATTTTCACTTCTATCCACGTAGATGATTATTCATTAGAAGTTAGAGATACAAAATTAGGTAACGAAGAGTTGACTAATGATATTCCTAACGTTTCTGAAGAAGCTACTAAAGATTTAGATGAAAATGGTATGATTAGAATTGGAGCCGAAGTTAAACCTGGCGACATTCTTATCGGAAAAATTACACCAAAAGGAGAATCAGATCCAACTCCAGAAGAAAAACTTTTAAGAGCTATCTTCGGTGATAAAGCTGGTGATGTAAAAGATGCTTCATTAAAAGCGTCTCCTTCATTACATGGTGTAGTTTTAGACAAAAAATTATTCGCAAGAGCGGTAAAAGATAAACGTAAGAGAACGCAAGATAAAGATGCTTTAACTACTTTAGAATTAGAATTTGAAACGAAATTTGTTGAATTAAAAGACAAACTTGTTGAAAAATTATTCCTAATTGTAAACGGAAAAACATCTCAAGGTGTAATGAATGATTTGGGTGAAGAAGTTTTACCAAAAGGTAAAAAATATACTCAAAAAATGCTTTATGCTGTAGAAGATTTTGCTCACTTAACTAAAGGACAATGGGTTGCTGATGACGAAACTAACCGTTTGGTTAACGACTTAATTCACAACTACAAAATCAAGTTAAACGATTTACAAGGTGCTTTACGTAGAGAGAAATTTACAATTACTGTAGGAGATGAACTCCCAGCAGGAATCTTGAAATTGGCTAAAGTATATATCGCTAAAAAACGTAAGTTAAAAGTAGGTGATAAAATGGCTGGACGTCACGGTAACAAAGGTATCGTTGCTCGTATCGTTCGTCATGAAGATATGCCGTTCCTTGAAGATGGAACTCCAGTTGATATCGTATTGAATCCACTTGGTGTACCTTCTCGTATGAACATTGGACAAATTTATGAAACTGTACTTGGATGGGCAGGACAAAAATTAGGTCGTAAGTATGCAACTCCAATCTTTGATGGTGCAACTTTAGATCAAATTAATGAACTAACAGACGAAGCAGGAATTCCAAGATTTGGTCATACTTATTTATATGATGGAGGAACAGGTGAACGTTTCCACCAAGCAGCAACAGTTGGAGTTATCTATATGTTGAAACTTGGACACATGGTTGACGATAAGATGCACGCACGTTCAATCGGACCATACTCACTTATTACTCAACAACCACTTGGAGGTAAAGCTCAATTTGGAGGTCAACGTTTTGGAGAGATGGAGGTTTGGGCACTTGAAGCATACGGTGCATCAAGTACACTACGTGAAATCTTAACAGTTAAATCGGATGACGTTATCGGTAGAGCTAAAACTTACGAAGCAATCGTTAAGGGTGAAACTATGCCAGAACCAGGATTACCAGAATCATTCAATGTATTAATGCATGAATTGAAAGGTCTTGGATTAGACATCAGATTAGAAGAATAATTATAGTAGAGGCGTGATTTATCACGTCTCTATATTTGCATTTATAAAAAGTTTTTAAAGATTTATACCCGTAAACCGTTCCGATTTTTTATTTAAGCCGATAGGTTTTCATAACTAGCACTTCAAAAATGTGTTTGAAGTTTAGAGAAGTAATTCGAGGTAGTAACTTAATGGTTTAGTTTTTTTAGGAAAGCAAAAATCATAAATCTAAGTTCAATTAATAGTAGTAAATCAATAGTAAAAACTATGATGAATAACAGAAACAACAAAGACAACAAGCAAACCACCATTAAAAGATTCAATAAGATAACTATTGGACTTGCTTCTCCAGAATCAATTTTGGCAGAATCAAGAGGTGAGGTTTTAAAACCAGAAACAATCAACTACAGAACGCACAAACCAGAACGTGATGGTTTATTTTGTGAAAGAATTTTTGGTCCAGTAAAGGATTTTGAATGTGCTTGTGGAAAATATAAAAGAATTCGCTACAAAGGAATCGTATGTGACCGTTGTGGTGTAGAAGTAACTGAGAAAAAAGTACGTCGTGATAGAGTAGGACACATCAACCTTGTTGTGCCAATCGCTCATATCTGGTATTTCCGTTCACTTCCAAACAAAATTGGTTACATTTTAGGTTTACCATCTAAGAAATTAGACATGATTATCTACTACGAAAGATATGTAGTAATCCAAGCTGGTATCGCTAAAAGTGCCGAAGGTGAATCATTACAAAGACTTGATTTCTTAACAGAAGAAGAATATTTAAATATTTTAGATACGCTTCCTGCAGACAATCAATACCTTGATGATTTTGATCCTAATAAATTTGTTGCCAAAATGGGAGCAGAATGTATTATGGATTTATTGGCTAGAACCGATTTAGATGCACTTTCTTATTCATTAAGACACAGCGCAAACAATGAAACTTCTAAACAAAGAAAAACAGAAGCATTAAAAAGATTACAAGTTGTTGAATCTTTCCGTGACTCTAACTTAAACAGAGAGAACCGTCCAGAATGGATGATTCTTAAAGTAATTCCAGTTATTCCACCAGAATTGCGTCCATTAGTGCCACTTGATGGTGGTCGTTTCGCAACTTCAGATTTGAATGACTTGTACCGTAGAGTTATCATCAGAAACAACCGTCTTAAAAGATTAATGGAGATCAAAGCTCCAGAAGTTATCTTAAGAAACGAAAAACGTATGTTACAAGAGTCTGTAGATTCATTATTTGATAACACTCGTAAAGCTTCTGCTGTTAAAACAGAATCAAACAGACCATTAAAATCTTTATCTGACTCATTAAAAGGTAAACAAGGTCGTTTCCGTCAAAACTTATTAGGAAAACGTGTCGATTATTCTGCGCGTTCAGTAATTGTTGTTGGGCCAGAAATGAAATTGTTCGAATGTGGTCTTCCTAAAGATATGGCTGCTGAACTATACAAACCATTCGTTATTCGTAAATTAATCGAAAGAGGAATTGTTAAAACAGTTAAGTCGGCTAAGAAAATAATAGACAAAAAAGAGCCAGTAGTTTGGGATATCTTAGAAAATGTAATTAAAGGACATCCAGTATTACTAAACCGTGCTCCTACGTTACACAGATTGGGTATTCAAGCTTTCCAACCAAAATTAATTGAAGGAAAAGCGATCCAATTACACCCATTAGTATGTACGGCGTTTAACGCGGATTTTGATGGTGACCAGATGGCGGTTCACTTGCCACTTGGACCAGAAGCTATTCTTGAAGCACAATTATTAATGTTGGCTTCTCACAATATCTTGAATCCAGCGAATGGTGCTCCAATTACTGTACCTTCTCAAGACATGGTTCTTGGTCTTTATTATATGACCAAAGAAAGATTGACTACTGAAGGACACGTAATTTTAGGTCAAGATTTAACTTTCTACTCTGCAGAAGAAGTAAATATTGCTTTGAATGAAGGTAGATTAGAATTGAATGCTCGTGTTAAAGTACGTGCTAAAGATTTTAATGAAAACGGAGAGTTAGTTTACAAAGTTATTCAAACAACTGCAGGTAGAGTACTATTCAACGAAGTAGTTCCTCCAGCTGCAGGATACATAAACGAAGTATTAACTAAAAAATCTTTACGTGATATTATTGGAAAAATCCTTGCAGTAACAGATGTTCCTACAACGGCAGCTTTCCTTGATAACATGAAAGATATGGGTTATAAATTTGCCTTCAAAGGTGGTTTATCATTCTCATTAGGTGATATTAGAATTCCAGAGCAAAAAACTAAATTAATTGCTGATGCTCGTGTTCAAGTAGAAGGTATTTCTATGAACTATAACATGGGACTTATCACAAATAACGAACGTTACAATCAGGTTATTGATATTTGGACTTCTGCAAATGCTCAATTAACAGAATTAGCAATGAAAAATATTAGAGAAGACCAACAAGGTTTCAACTCGGTATATATGATGCTTGACTCTGGAGCGCGTGGATCTAAAGAACAAATTCGTCAGTTAACCGGTATGCGTGGTTTGATGGCTAAGCCTAAAAAATCTACTGCTGGTGGTGGTGAAATTATCGAAAACCCGATTCTTTCTAACTTTAAAGAAGGTCTTTCTATCCTTGAGTACTTTATCTCTACTCACGGTGCTCGTAAAGGTCTTGCGGATACGGCTCTTAAAACTGCCGATGCTGGTTACTTAACTCGTAGATTACATGACGTTTCTCAAGACGTTATCGTTAACTCTGTAGATTGTGGTACTTTAAGAGGAATTGAAGTTTCGGCTTTAAAGAAAAATGAAGAAATTGTTGAAACATTAGGAGAAAGAATTTTAGGACGTGTTGCATTACAAGACGTTATCAATCCTCTTGATTCTAATATTTTAGTTCATGCAGGTGAACAAATTACCGAAGCTATCGTTAAAGCTATTGAAGAATCTCCAGTTGAAAAAGTGGAAGTACGTTCTCCTCTAGTTTGTGAAGCTAAAAAAGGTATTTGTGCTAAATGTTACGGAAGAAACTTAGCAACTGGAAAAATGACTCAAAAAGGTGAAGCTGTCGGTGTTATCGCTGCACAGTCAATTGGAGAGCCAGGTACACAGTTAACACTTCGTACATTCCACGTTGGTGGAGTTGCCGGTGGAGTTTCTGAAGAATCAAGCATTATTGCAAGATTTGGTGGAAAACTAGAAATTGAAGATTTAAAAACTGTTATTGGTGAAGATGCCGATGGTAACAAAGTAGATATCGTAGTTTCTCGTTCAACTGAATTGAAATTAATTGACGTTAAAACTGGAATTTTATTAAGTACTCATTACATTCCTTACGGTTCTGTTATCAATGTAAAAGATGGTGACATAGTTGAAAAAGGAGCTGCAATTTGTAAATGGGATCCATATAACGGTGTAATTGTTTCTGAATTTACAGGAAAAATTGCTTATGAAGATTTAGAACAAGGACAATCGTTCCAAGTTGAAATCGATGAGCAAACAGGTTTCCAAGAAAAAGTAATTTCTGAAGGAAGAAATAAAAAATTAATTCCAACATTATTGGTTTACGGTAAAGATGGAGAACTTATTCGTTCTTACAACTTACCAGTTGGAGCTCACCTTATGGTAGAAGATGGAGAGAAAATTAAAGCAGGTAAAATCCTTGTAAAAATTCCTCGTCGTTCTTCTAAAGCTGGCGATATTACCGGAGGTTTACCAAGAATTACTGAGTTGTTAGAAGCTCGTAATCCTTCTAATCCTGCTGTAGTTTCAGAAATTGATGGAGTTGTTTCTTTCGGAAAAATTAAAAGAGGTAATCGTGAAATCATCATCGAATCTAAATTTGGTGAGATTAAGAAATATCTAGTAAAATTATCAAGCCAAATTCTTGTTCAAGAAAATGACTTCGTAAAAGCTGGAGTTCCTTTATCTGATGGTGCAATTACTCCAGATGATATTTTAAGAATTCAAGGTCCATCTGCTGTTCAACAGTATTTGGTTAACGAAATTCAAGAAGTATACCGTCTTCAAGGTGTAAAAATCAATGATAAACACTTTGAGGTTGTTATTCGTCAAATGATGCGTAAAGTAAGAGTTGAAGATCCAGGAGATACTTTATTCTTAGAAGAGCAATTAATTCACACAAGTGATTTTATTCGTGAAAACGATAAATTATACGGAATGAAAGTGGTTGAAGATGCTGGAGATTCAGATAATCTTAAACCAGGTCAAATCATTTCTCCACGTGAGTTAAGAGATGAAAATTCATTATTGAAACGTAATGATAAAAACTTAGTTGTAGCTCGTGAAGTGATCACAGCAACTGCAACTCCTGTATTACAAGGTATTACTAGAGCTTCGCTTCAAACTAAGTCATTCATTTCTGCAGCTTCGTTCCAAGAGACTACAAAAGTATTAAACGAAGCAGCTGTAGCTGGTAAAGTGGATACATTAGAAGGTCTTAAAGAAAATGTTATTGTTGGACATAGAATTCCTGCTGGTACAGGTATGAGAGATTACGATCATACTATTGTAGGTTCTAAAGACGATTATAACGAAATGATGGCTAACAAAGAAGAATATATCTACTAAGAAATGAGCGATAATAATCAACAACCAGGACAAATCAACATCGAGCTTGATGAAAAAACTGCTGAAGGAATTTATTCTAACTTAGCAATTATCAATCATTCTCCGTCAGAATTTGTTTTAGATTTTGTGACCATCATGCCTGGTGTTCCTAAATCGAAGGTGAAATCGAGAATTATTTTAACTCCACAACACGCTAAGAGATTACTTAAAGCTATTGGAGAAAATATCCACCGATTTGAATCTGCTCATGGTGAAATTAAAGATACAGAACAGCCACATGTTCCTTTAAATTTTGGTCCAACTGGTCAAGCTTAAATTTTAAGTTTATTCAGATAAAAATGAAACTCCTCAAGCAATTGAGGAGTTTTTTTATTGGTATAAATTGAGACTACTATTCCTTTTTTGAATTTGATAAACAAAACTTTTGTGTATTTAATCGTTAAAATCTGCCGTTCGTCGAAAAACTTTAAACTTTACAATTTAATAAAGATTGTGTATTGATAATTGCTGGTTTTACCCTTAATTTTGCTTTCATTATTATTGTTAGTATGATTTAACAGCTAACTGATAATGATAAAAATAGAATGAAGAAATAAACTTAATGTATATGAAAAGATCTTTACGATTACACAATTATTTAAAAACGTTTTTGTTTTTAGCAATTTTTGGTTTTAATGCTCAAGTCAGTTTTGGGCAGACGCAGTTAGCAGCATGGACTTTTGATAGTACAAGTGCTGCTCCCAATACACCTAATAGTGTTACAGCAAATTTGGGGACGCAAGTCGGAGTAGCAGCCATTTATGCTAACGGAACAAACGGGTCTTCGACATGGACTACAGCTACTACAGGTAATGAACTTACTGCCTTTGCAGGGTCAACTGTTAATGATCCAAGAGGTGCTATGGCTTCTGCTGGTTTTTCTTATTGTCCAGTAGGCGGTGCTTCTTTATCTTCAAATGGTAAGTCTATGGTCGTTAAATTTTCAATGTCTGGTTTTCAAAATCCAATATTAACGTTTGCTGCAAGACAATCTGGAAGTACATCTTACACTACTTATCAGTTTGCTTGGAGTATAGATGGTATTTCTTTTACAAATTTTGGCTCAAATCTTGCACCAACAACTACATCTTTTGCATTGAAAACACTAGATTTGTCTTCAATAAATACAGTTGATGGTGCAGCATCAGTTTATATTCGTATCACATTTTCAGGTGCAAGTAATGCAACTTCAAACAATAGATTAGATAACATTGTAGTAAACGCCACTTCAATTCCAGTTTCAACAACGTGGAATGGTACATCATGGTCAGATGGTGTTCCAACGTCTCCAACAGAAGCTATTATCGATGGAATTTACAATTCAAATGCTGGAGGAACTCAAATAGGTTTTACTGCCAAAAAATTAACAGTAACAACAAACGGTAATTTAACAATCAATCCTGGTACAAATATCACTGTTCAAGATGAAGTTATCAATAATGGTTTACTTACAGTTGAAAGCAATGCCAACTTAGTTCAAGCAAACAATACAACTAACTCAGGAAATATCACTGTGAAACGTGATACAAATCCATTAATGCGTTTTGATTATGTTATGTGGTCAACTCCAGTGGATGGATCTCAAAAACTTTTAGAGTTTTCACCTTTAACATCTCTTACGCCAGCAATAAGATTTTACACTTATGACAATGTGAATAATGTTTACGTTTCTGTAGCATCACCTTCTACATCAGAATTTGTAAACGCTACCGGATATTTAATTCGTTTACCTTTCGATCATCCAACTGCACCAGCGGTTTGGACAGGAACTTTTTCTGGAGTACCAAATAATGGTCCAGTTAGTTTAACTTCATTAACTCCGGGACAGTTTTATGCAACTGGAAATCCTTATCCATCAACAATAAGTGCTGATGCATTTATATCGGCAAATGGTTTAACTGATGCTTTATATTTTTGGAGAAAAACTAATGGTGCAGCAGGTTCTGCCTATGCAACCTATACTTTAGCAGGAGGAACTTCTCCAGCGCCAGGAACTACAGCTACAGCTACAAGTGGAATTCCAAACGGCACTATTCAAGTAGGACAAGGTTTTATTGCTAAAGCAAATGGTACTTCATTAGTGTATAACAACTTAATGCGTGCTACGCCAAATAATGACAATCAAACGTTTAGAAGTGCTTCTGCAGCATTACCAACAACTGTAGAAAAAAATAGATTTTGGTTAAATTTATCAAATGCAACTGAAACAATCGGACAAACATTGGTTTCTTACATGACTGGTGCAACTAATGGTTTAGATGCTCAAATTGATGGTAAATACATCAACGATAGCGCAACAGCTTTAACTTCTTTAATTGCTGGTGAAGAATTCACTATCCAAGGAAAAACGTTGCCTTTTACTGCTAGTGATGTTGTTTCTTTAGGTTTCAAAGCACAAACTGCTGGAAATTATTCAATCTCTCTTTTTGATAAAGATGGTTTGTTTTCAAGTAATGGTCAAATTATCTACTTAAGAGATAATCTTACTAATACTGTTCAAAACTTAAATTCTGGAGCGTATAACTTTACATCTCAAGCTGGAGTTTTCAATGGCCGCTTTGATGTAGTTTACCAAAATGCATTAAGTACAGATGTTGTAGATTTTACATCAAATAATGTTTACATCTACAATCAAAACAATGTGTTAAATATCAATTCTGGTTCTAATACAATGAGTACGGTAAAAGTATTTGATGTTTTAGGTAGATTTTTAGCTCAAAGCAATAAAGTTAACGCTTCACAAACTCAAATTAATGTTCCTGCAACCAATCAAACTTTAATTGTTCAAATCACTTCTTCTGAAGGAATTGTAGTAGTTAAGAAAGTTGCTAACTAAATAAATAACAATTAATTATTTGGCTAAAAATAAATAATTAAAAAAAATAAATTGTAAACAGCACCAAAGTTTGGTGCTGTTTTTTTTTATACTTATTATTCTCGGAAAAAGTATTTTTAATTTAGAAATTGTCTAAAATTTTTTAAATCATGAATGTATATTCAGTAAATGATGACTAAATTATTTAGTATTATTTTTTTGTAAAAATCTAGATTATGAAAATCAA
>NZ_DQDX01000015.1:27083-27394 GCF_003525665.1 Flavobacterium sp. | reverse complement strand
CCAGCCACACCATTCTACGATTATGCACCGGTATTACTACTAGGCGCATTGGTCGTGGGTTATTCCTTATTAAGATGAAGAAGTATACACAAAAACATTCTATTTTAATTTTAAAAAACCATTTGCGTCTCTGCAAATGGTTTTTAGTTGAAATAAAGTAAGTTAGGGCAAAACTATTTATTAACACGATAACGTTTTCGTTACTATCAATTTTTACGAATAGTGTTTTTTTATCCTTATAAAATACTATTTTCGCAAACTATTCATATTAAAAACAGCAAAACGTAAAAAATTACGTTAAATAAATTAAG
>NZ_DQDX01000015.1:16367-27031 GCF_003525665.1 Flavobacterium sp. | reverse complement strand
AATATAAATTATGAAAAGAATTTTACTTTTACTGGTGAGTCTTGTTTCTTTTAGTTCGTTGGCTCAGCAAGACGTATTTAGCCGTGACAATTCAGGTACAGGCGATTGGTCAAGTACAAATAATCCGTGGTTTTATGGCGGTGATAAGCAAAATCCAGACAATAATGGGACAGTAAGAAATTTTGTAAAGATTGGTCATAATAATAATACAACTATGTTGACTAATGGTCGTTATTTTATACTTAATTCATTAGATTTTCAAGGTGGAGCATCAAGCCCGAGAACGATCAATAACAGCAATGGAGGTTTATCTATTTCTGGAGGAATATACAACGCATCCTCAGGAACACATACTTTTAATACACCTATTGGAATCGATGGAAGTTTAGTGCGATTGCATGCCAATGCATCAGGTGGTTTGTCTTTCACTAATACGATTTTTGTCAACAGTAATACGGTTGAGTTTGGGAATTTAGGTTCAGGTACTATTTCTGTTTCTGGAGTTATAGAAGGAGGAGGTCAGGTTGCAAAAGTCGGAAATAATATTTTAACATTTAGTGGACAAAACACGTACACTGGTACTACAACAGTTACTGCTGGTACACTGCAACTAAACCGAATTGGCGGCAGCACATTGCCTGCTATGAATAATGTTACTGTTGGAACAGGTGCTACACTTAGAATAAGTCAAAACCAAACTTTGAACAATATAACATTAAATGGTGGAACACTAACAGTTGACTCAGGTGTTGAACTTATTGTTAAAGAATTAATCTCAACTGGTACATCTACAATAACAGGGACTGGAATTGTAAAGCTTACTGACTTTTTAACAGTTTCATCAGGAACATTTACTACTAACGATAATTTAATTTTACGTTCTACAAGTGCTGGAACAGCGCGTGTTACACAAGTTGGAGGGACAATTTCTGGACTTGTTACTGTTGAACGTTATTTAACTGGTCGTAGAGCATTTAGATTCTTAACGCCAAGTGTTACTACAACTACATCAATATTTGCCAACTGGCAAAATGCTGGTGCAACTACAGCCGGAATTGGAACACACATTACAGGTTCTACTACTGGAGCAAACGGATTTGACACAACAACCACAGGAAATCCATCGATGTTTACTTACAATGCACAAGCTACAGGAACAACAACTGGATTTACAGCAGTACCTAACACTGACGTTACTACATTAAAAGCAGGTGCAGGTTATAGAATATTAGTTCGTGGTGATAGAAATGTAGATTTAACTGCTGCATCAGCTAACAACATGAATGTACCTACTACACTTTCAGCTAGAGGAACATTAACTACAGGAACGGTAACTTTTGATTCGTCAGGTGCTTCACCAGCACCAGTTAACAATCAAGCAGGAAACACGCAAACTAATGGTTTCACATTAATTGGAAATCCATACGCATCACCAGTAGATTGGCACGCAGTAACCAAAACAGGAGTTGCAGCCAATGCATATTATACTTGGGATCCTACTTTGGGTACTTCTACACAAAGAGGTCGTTATGTAGTATACTCTCAAGATTCAGGAACAGCGAACTTGTTAGATGATAACAGTGGATTACCATTAAATAGCCGTCAGTATTTACAAACAGGTCAAGCCGTGTTTATTAAAAATGCTAACTTGGCAACACCAGCTACATTAGTATTCAACGAATCTAACAAAGCAAGTACAAACCAATACGTATTCCGTAACAGTGAAGCAGCGCTAACATCAACTAATTCATCATTGTATTTATCGGTTTATGAACCAAATGAATTAGCACTTGGTGGAAATGCTATTGATGGTGCAGCGGCATTGTTTGGTGTAGACTACACAACAGCTTTAGACAACAATGATGTGGAAAAACTAGTTGCAACAGGAGAAAACTTAGCGTTTGTAAGAACAAGCAAAAACTTAGCGATAGAAACGGTTGCGCCAGTACAACCTAACGACGTATTGTTTGTAAAAACAATCGCTTTCCAACCTAATAAAAACTACACTTTTAAAGTAAACACACAAAATTTTGATGCCTCAGTAACGGCTAAAATGGTAGATATGTATTTGAATACAGAAACACCATTAGATGTAACACAACCAAGTTTTGTAACATTCTCAACAACAGCTGATGCTAATTCTTATGGAAGTGAGCGATTCAAAATTGTATTCAACAGCACAGCATTAGAAAATGATGACTTTGCTACAAATGCCATTTCAGTTTATCCAAATCCAATAGTAAACAATCAGTTTAACATTGCTTTACCAAGTTCAGTGACTGGAACAGTAAACGTATCGATTACTAACATGTTAGGTCAAGAAGTATACAAATCAACAAGTGATGCTGCACAAACAATGCTAGTAAGACCAAACCAACCGTTACAAGAAGGTGTTTATGTTGTAAGTGTAAACAACAATGGTAAAATAATGCAAACTAAAGTAATTGTAAAAAACTAAAAATCTAGATTATGAAAATCAAAAATATATCCAAACTACTTGTTTGCACGTTACTATTCTTAAGTCCATTAACGATGAGTGCTGATGATATTACCGATCAAGGAGGTGATGTTGCAGATGTACCAGCCGCACCAATCTCCGATTATGCACCAGTGCTACTAATAGGCGCATTAGCACTGGGTTATTCTTTCTTAAGAAAAAGAAGCGTACAATAAAGCTACTATTCGCAGCATATTTAAAAGTCCCAATACTAGATTGCACCCAAAAGTCTAGACAAGTTTATAATTAATTTTGATACTAATGAGTTCGATAATTTATCGGGCTCATTTTGTTTTCATTTGATTCCTTGTTAATTACGGATATTGAGTTTCACTTAACTTAACATCAGATAAAGTGTAGATTAAATAGATTAATGGTAACGTAAAGTTGATTTAACGATTATTAGGGTGTTTTGTCGAAAATATTTTACATGACGTTATTTAGGATGTAGTTTTGCCTCAGAAATAACACAAAAAGTAAAATGAATTCTCAAAACAATACCAATAGTAACTTCATGACAGCAAACAGAAACAGATTTTTGTTTTTTGTTTTATTGTTTTTAATGTCAAGTATTGGAATGTTTGGTCAATCTAATGTTGATTCTGTAGAAACTAAAATAACTCCAGAGAAAATTGAGTTAAAAGAAACTGCTGTAGTTTCTGTAAAATCTCAAATTGATTTTGTGAGCTGGTTTATGGGAACTAAACAATCTCAAATGATGGATTCAAAAACGAATCAGAATTCGTCAAAAGTAGTTACAAAAAAACAAATTTTATTTTTAGGTATTACACCAAATAAAGTTTTGTACAGAACTTTTATGAAAAAAGTTAGCAGTCAAAATAGTGCAGTTGTATAGATTAGTTAATATATAATTCGGTTAGTTAAAAAATAAAAAATCCTCTCAATTTGAGAGGATTTTTTTATGTGTAAAGTATAAATTATGCCTTTCTACTTCTTTTTTGCATTGTATAAACTGCGAACAATAAACCTACTATTAGTAGATAAATAAGTTTAGAATCTACAGATGCAGGTTGTGGCTCAGGAGTGCCTTCTAATGATGGTTGGCCTCCGTCAGTGCCAGCTCCAGGTCCTTGAGCAAAAACAATAAAATCCGATAAAAGGAAAAATCCTAACAAATATAATTTAAATAACTTTTTCATAAATTGATTAATTAAAGTCCAAATGTAAAATATTTTTTCTAGATATATGTTTTTAAATTGTTATTATTTTTCTGGTAGTCAGTATTAGTTTAATGATTTTTTTACTCTCATTAATTAAATTCTGATGTAAAAAACAATTTAACACTCGGGTATTTACTTTGTGTCATTTGAATGGTAAAATCAGAATCGGCTAAAAATACCAATTGACCGTATTTATCATGAGCCAAAAATTTCTGTTTCACTCTTTTAAATTCTTTAAACTCTTCACTCTTTGCATCATCAGGTTTTACCCAACAAGCCTTGTGTACAGGGAAGTTTTCATAAGTACATTTTGCACCATATTCATGCTCCAATCGATATTGAATAACTTCATATTGTAAAGCACCAACAGTTCCAATCACTTTTCTATTATTCATTTCAAGTGTGAAAAGCTGCGCAACGCCTTCATCCATCAATTGATCAACTCCTTTTTCAAGTTGTTTTGCTTTCATTGGATCGGCATTGTTGATGTATCTAAAATGCTCTGGTGAGAAACTCGGAATTCCTTTAAAATTCATATTTTCTCCTTCGGTTAATGTATCTCCAATTTTGAAATTTCCAGTATCATGAAGTCCAACAATGTCACCAGGATATGAAATGTCAACAATCTCTTTCTTTTCTGCAAAAAATGCATTTGGACTAGAGAATTTCAAACTTTTACCTAATCTAACGTGTAAATAAGGTTTGTTGCGTTCAAATGTTCCAGAAACAATTTTGATAAAAGCCAATCTATCACGGTGTTTCGGATCCATATTGGCATGAATTTTAAACACAAATCCCGATAATTTTTCTTCTTCAGGTTTCACTAATCGCGTATCTGAATCTTTTGGTCGCGGAGTTGGAGCAATTTCAACAAAACAATCGAGTAATTCTCTAACTCCAAAATTATTCAATGCAGAGCCAAAGAAAACGGGTTGTAAATCACCATTTAAATATTGTTCTCTATCAAATTTTGGATAAACCTCTGCAATTAATTCTAATTCTTCTCTTAATTTAGTTGCCGGTTTTTCTTTGATTAATTTCTCCAATTCAGGACTATTGATGTCAGATATCGCTATCGTATCTTCAATATTTTTTCTGCTATCGCCACTAAAAAGGTTGATGTTTTGTTCCCAAATGTTATAAATTCCTTGAAAATCATAACCCATTCCAATAGGAAAACTCAATGGAGTTACATGTAAACCCAACTTTTTTTCCACTTCATCCATTAAATCAAAGGCATCTTTTCCTTCACGATCTAATTTATTAATGAAAACAATAATCGGAATTTTTCGCATTCTACACACGGCAACCAATTTCTCAGTTTGTTCCTCAACACCTTTGGCAACGTCAATAACCACAATTACACTATCAACTGCAGTTAAAGTTCTAAAAGTATCTTCGGCAAAATCCTTGTGACCAGGCGTATCTAAAATGTTTATTTTCTTGTCTTTGTATATAAATGCAAGAACAGATGTTGCAACCGAAATTCCTCTTTGGCGTTCAATTTCCATAAAGTCACTCGTGGCACCTTTCTTAATTTTATTATTTTTAACCGCACCAGCTTCTTGAATTGCTCCTCCAAAAAGAAGTAATTTTTCTGTTAAAGTGGTCTTTCCAGCATCTGGATGCGAAATGATTCCAAATGTTCTTCGTCTTTGTATTTCTTTTAAAAAACTCATATCTTATTTAATGGACTGCAAAAATACTATTAATTAGCAAAATAACTAATTCAAATAAGTATTCTCTGTAAAGTTAGCTGTTTTATTTGTTAATAAATTTTTGTTAATAGTACATCCTAAACTTGTTTAATAACAACGAATTGTTACTTTTGTTGATTGTAATTACCGAAGTTTTTTAATATAATTATAACAGATGAAAAAAGTGTTTTTAGGATTATTGCTAGCATTAAATTTTGTGTCTTTTGCGCAAAATAATCCGAAAGAAGTTTTATTTACAATTGATGATAAACCGTATTATACCGACGAGTTTGAAAGAGTTTACAAGAAAAACTTAGATTTGGTAAAAGATGAATCACAAAAAGATTTAAATCAATACTTAGAATTATTTGTAGGTTATAAATTGAAAGTTAATAAAGCCAATAAAATTGGTCTTCAGAATAACGTTCAGTATCAAAACGAATTAAAAAGCTACAGAAACCAGCTTTCTAAAAATTACACTTCCGATTCTAAAGTTACTTCTGCCTTGATAAAAGAAGGTCACGATAGGTTACAACAAGAAATTAGAGCATCGCACATATTGATTATGGTGGATGAAAATGCATCGCCAGAAGATACTTTAATTGCTTACAAACAAGCAGTAGAAATCAGAAATAAAGCAGTTGCTGGTCAGGACTTTGGGAAGTTAGCTCAAGAATTTTCTCAAGATCCATCGGCTAAAGAAAACCTTGGTGATTTAGGTTATTTTTCAAGTTTTAGAATGGTCTATGCTTTTGAAAATGCAGCGTACAATACTCCTAAAGGTCAAATTTCTAAACCAATTAGAACACGTTTTGGATACCATGTTATTAAAGTAAATGACGTAAGAGCTAATAGAGGTGAAGTTGCCGTTGCACATATAATGCTTATGAGCAACAAAGAAGGTGCTACTCCAGAAAGTATCAAAAATAATATTAATGATATTTACAAAAAGATTCAACAAGGAGAAAGTTTTGAAGAATTAGCAAAACAATTTTCAGAAGATAAATCATCATCAACTAAAGGTGGTGTTTTAAACAGATTTGGATCGGGACAATTGAGTTCGCAAGAATTTGAAGATGTTGCTTTTTCTCTAACAAAAGACAATCCAATTTCGCAACCATTTCAATCGCAATTCGGCTGGCATATCGTGAAATTAATAGATAAATTTCCAGTAAAAGGATTAGAAGAATCGAAAGCCGATTTAGAAAATAAAATTGCAAAAGACGATCGTTCTAGGTTGATAACAAATTCATTGACTGAGAAGTTAAGAAAAAAGTATAAAATTAAGCGTGACGATAAAGTATATGCAACTGTTTCTAAATTAGTGACCAATGATTTTTACGAAGGTAAATGGGAAACACCAGAAAACACAAAAGAGTACAGTACATCTACCTTATTCACTTTAGATAAAAAATCATTTCCAGCAGATCAATTTTTAGCTTTCATCAAATCGCAACAAAAATCTGGTATTGCTACAAAACCAGTTTCAAAATTAGTTGATGTATTATATGCGAAATATGTTGATGAGCAATTAAACACGTATTACAATAGCAATTTAGAAGTAGAATTTCCAGAATTTGGAGCTGTTGTTGAAGAATATAGAGACGGTTTACTGTTATTCGATTTAATGGAAAAAGAAATTTGGGAACGTTCTAAAACCGATACATTAGGTTTAAAAGCATTTTATGAAACTCAAAAAGACAAACATAAATGGAAAACCAGATTGGATGTAACTACAGCGTCATCAACTAAACAAGAGGTTATTAAAAAAGCACTTGCTATGATGAAAAAAGGAAGTAGCGCAGATGCCATTAAAGAAAAGCTGAATACCAAAGAAGTTGTTAATGTAATGATTACTGAAGGTTTGCTAGAGTACGATGCGCCAACTTTACCAAAAGGAACAAAAGCAGAAGTTGGTTTTTCTGAAATTATAAAACAAGGTGATTATTATTTTGTAACCAATGTAAAAAAAGTACTTCCAGAGGCCAACAAATCATTTGAAGAAGCTAAAGGCAAAATAGTAAACGAATACCAACAATATTTAGAACAAAACTGGGTTAATGAATTGAGAAAAGAATTTCAAGTAAAAGTTAACAAAGACGTTTTTGAAAAAGTAAAAAGTAAATTAGCAAAATAATCAAAGAAGAACAAATCATTTCAATACATAGAATAACAATGAAAATTATCAAATTAAAATATATTTTAACCATTTTATCATTTCTAACTGCTGGAGTTTATACTAATGCACAAGAAATAATTGTAGATTCGGTTAAGGTAAAACAGAAAGTAGTTCAGTCGGGAAATAGACAAAAAATTGACGGTATCATTGCTACAGTTGGTGATTACATTGTTTTAGATTCAGATATTGATAAAGCACTTCTTGAAATTTCTAGTCAAGGTAACTCAGTAAAAGATATCACAAGATGCCAAATATTGGGTAAACTTCTTGAAGATAAATTGTATGCGCATCAAGCTATCCAAGATTCTATCGTTGTAAAAGATGAAGAAATCAGAGATAAAATGAGCCAACAATTGGAATACATGGTAGAACAATTGGGTTCTATGGATAAAGTTGTAAAGTATTTTAAAAAGAATAATGAAGAAGATTTTAGAACAGAATTATTCGACATTTTAAAGCAACAAAGATTAGCTGATGAAATGAGAAGAAAAATTGTTGACGACATTCAAATTAGCCCAGAAGAAACAAGAGTTTTCTATAAATCTATTCCAGAAATGGAACGACCAGTTTTTGGTGCTGAATTAGAAATTGCTCAAATTGTACTTGTTCCAAAAGTTTCTGAAGCCGAAAAGCAACGAGTAATTAACAAGTTAAAAGAAATCAAAAAAGAAGTAGAAGATGGCGCAAGTTTTAAAACTAGAGCTGTAATTTATACCGATGATAGAGCATCGGCTTCAACAGGTGGATTTTATAAGATTAATAAGAAAACAGGTTTCGTAAAAGAATTTAAAGATGTCGCTTTCTCTTTGCAAGAAGGTGAAATTTCTGAACCATTTGAAACGGAATTTGGTTATCATATTATTTATTTAGAGAAAATTAAAGGTCAAGATTTAGAGTTGAGACACATTTTAATGATGCCAAAAGTATCAGAAGATGATTTGAGCGAAGCTAGAGGAAAAGCACTTCTACTGAAGAAAAGAATTGAAGACAAAGAAATTACTTTCGCAGATGCTGCAAGAAGTTTCTCTGAAGAAAAAGAAACTAAGGCCAATGGTGGAACTTTGATCAATCCTAAAACTCAAGACACTCATTTCGAGTTGACTAAAATGGATCCAGAATTGTATGGTCACGTTTCTAATTTAAAAGATAATGAAATCTCTGAGCCAATTCTTGAAGAAGATCCACGTACTGGTAAAAAAATCAAACTTATTATCGTAACAAACAGAATTAACGAACACACAGCCGATTATAGTAAAGATTATACGAAAATTAAAGATTTAGCACTTAAAGAAAAACAAATTAAAGCCATCACTAAATGGACTAATGAGAAAATTAAAGAATCTTACATTAGCATCGGTGACGATTACAATAAATGTGAATTTACAAGTGATTGGTTAAAAAAACAATAATTAGGTTTAAATCTAATATCTACTACCTAAAATTTTATATCTAAAATCTAATATCTAAAATTAAATGTCAGACGTAACAGCGATACAGAATTTAGTTCAAAAAAGAATCGAACTTAAAAAAGAAATTTCAAAGATAATTGTAGGTCAAGATGTAGTTATTGATCAAATTTTATTAAGTATTTTTTCTGGTGGACACGCACTTTTAGTTGGTGTTCCTGGTTTGGCAAAAACGTTAATGGTAAATACTATTGCGCAAGCTTTAGGATTAGATTTTAAACGAATTCAGTTCACACCCGATTTAATGCCTTCGGATATTTTAGGAAGTGAAATATTAAACGAAAACAGAGAATTCAAATTTATAAAAGGACCAATATTTTCGAATATTATCCTTGCCGATGAGATTAACAGAACGCCACCAAAAACGCAAGCTGCTTTACTAGAAGCCATGCAAGAACGCGCTGTTACAATTGCAGGTCAAAATTATAAATTAGATTTGCCTTACTTTGTTTTAGCAACCCAAAACCCAATTGAGCAAGAAGGAACTTATCCGTTGCCAGAAGCGCAATTAGACCGTTTTATGTTTGCTATAAAGCTAGATTATCCTTCATTTCAAGAAGAAGTTGATGTGGTGAAAAACACTACTTCTGATGCAAAACCAATAATAAATCCGCTATTTACGGCTCAAGAAATTATCGATTTTCAACACTTACTTCGTCGTATTCCTGTTGCCGATAATGTTATAGAATATGCTGTCACGTTAGTTGGAAAAACCCGACCAAATTCTCCATTATCAAATGATTATGTAAACAATTATTTAGATTGGGGTGCAGGTCCAAGAGCTTCACAAAATTTAATTTTAGCAGCCAAAGCCAATGCAGCATTCAGCGGAAAATTCTCTCCAGATATTGAAGATGTAAAAGCAGTTGCAACCGGAATTCTACGTCACAGAATCATAAAAAATTACAAAGCAGACGCCGAAGGAATTACAGAAGAAATGATTATTGATAAGTTGTTATAAACTACAATTTCAAATATATTTAAAACCTAACTTGTGATAAACTTGTTAGGTTTTTTTTTATGTGAATTTGAATGGCTATACTAAAAAGATAATTTACTCGTTAGTTGATAAACCAATGACATCATGAAAAAATACTTACTATTACTTCCAGAATTTTTTATCATTGCATTATCAATTTATTGGTTTTTAGAAAATTACATGGGTTCTGGGTATGTAAATTACATTGCATTGGTAGTTTTTGTTATTGTAACTCTTCAAGTTTTTCTTAAAAACAAAATAGTAGGAATCATGCTAGGTTCCATACTTTTCCTTTTCGGATTATATATGGTTTTGGCTGTTCTATCGGAGTTTAGAAAATTCACTTCTATTGATTCATCAGCTATTCAACTTATCTCGGTCGGCTTTTTAATCTGTTTTGTACTAATTTCCTCTTCAATCGGTTTGATTTATAAATCTATTCCTAAACCGTTTTAGATTTAACTACTATATCGATTTAGTAAATCTTGCATTTTTTTGTGTTTCAAATAGGTAGAAGTAGCGATTTTACTCTAATTTAGAAACGTTCTTTGTTTGGATTTAAATTGCTAAATTTCGAATATGATAAAAAAAGGTTTCTAAATTAACAATTAATCAAAATTTTTATTAAAAATTGATTTTTATTTAATAATAAGTAGTCATATTAG
>NZ_DQDX01000015.1:7870-16249 GCF_003525665.1 Flavobacterium sp. | reverse complement strand
AATAATAAGTAGTCATATTAGTGATTTGGCAATAATAATCTTTTGAAACATAGGTTTTATTAAATATTTTTTAATTATCATTAATTTCATTAAATTTGCACTGCAAACAAATAAACCTATTTTATTATGGCTTTTGATATTGAAATGATTAAAAAAGTGTACGGAACTATGGCAGAACGTGTTGATAA
Source organism: Flavobacterium sp. (assembly GCF_003525665.1). Lineage (GTDB taxonomy): Bacteria > Bacteroidota > Bacteroidia > Flavobacteriales > Flavobacteriaceae > Flavobacterium. Next base: position 16,061 of record NZ_DQDX01000015.1, on the reverse strand, counting down.
AGCACGTGAACTTGTTGGTCGTCCGTTAACACTATCAGAAAAGATTTTATACTCTCACTTATGGGAAGGAACGCCTTCTCAAGCTTTTTCTAGAGGAAAAGATTACGTAGATTTTGCTCCAGATAGAGTTGCATGTCAAGATGCGACAGCTCAAATGGCTTTACTTCAATTTATGCACGCTGGAAAAAAGACAGTTGCTGTTCCAACAACAGTGCACTGTGATCACTTAATTCAGGCTAAAGTAGGCGCGGCTACCGATTTGGCTGTGGCAAATTCACAATCTAAAGAAGTTTTCGATTTCCTTTCGTCTGTTTCTAATAAATACGGAATTGGTTTCTGGAAACCAGGTTCAGGAATTATCCACCAAATTGTTTTAGAAAATTATGCATTTCCAGGTGGAATGATGATTGGTACCGATTCGCACACAGTAAATGCTGGTGGTTTAGGTATGTTAGCAATTGGTGTTGGTGGTGCCGATGCAGTAGATGTTATGTCTGGAATGTCTTGGGAATTGAAATTTCCAAAACTTATCGGAGTAAAATTAACTGGAAAATTGAACGGTTGGTCAGCTCCAAAAGACGTAATTCTTAAAGTTGCTGATATTCTTACTGTAAAAGGTGGAACTGGTGCAATTGTAGAATATTTTGGAGAAGGTGCAATCAATATGTCTTGTACTGGTAAAGGAACAATCTGTAACATGGGTGCCGAAATTGGTGCTACAACTTCTACTTTTGGTTACGATGATTCAATGAGAAGATATCTAGCTGCAACAGATCGTCAAGATATTGTTGATGCTGCCGATAAAGTTGCAAAATACTTAACTGGTGACGATGAAGTTTATGCTAACCCAGAACAATATTTTGATCAAGTTATCGAAATTAATTTATCTGAATTAGAACCACACATTAACGGACCTTTTACTCCAGATAGAGGAACGCCAGTTTCTAAAATGAAAGAAGAAGCTGCTAAAAATGGTTGGCCTTTAAAAGTAGAATGGGGTTTAATTGGTTCTTGTACCAACTCATCTTACGAAGATATGGCTCGTGCTGCATCAATTGTAGAACAAGCTGTTGCTCACGGAATTACTCCAAAAGCAGAATTCGGAATCAATCCAGGTTCTGAGCAAATTCGTTATACTATTGAAAGAGACGGAATTATCGCAACTTTCGAAAAAATGGGAACAAAAGTATTTACAAATGCTTGCGGACCATGTATCGGACAATGGGATAGAGCTGGAGCTGATAAAGAAGAAAAAAATACTATCGTGCATTCGTTTAACAGAAATTTCTCTAAACGTGCCGATGGAAATCCAAATACGCATGCCTTTGTAACTTCTCCAGAAATGGTAGCTGCATTAGCAATTTCGGGTGATTTATCATTCAATCCAATCACTGATACTTTATTAAATGATAAAGGTGAAGCTGTAAAATTAAATCCACCAACTGGTGATGAATTACCAAAAAGAGGATTTGATGTTGAAGATGCAGGTTTTCAAGCTCCGGCTGCAGATGGAAGTAGTGTAGTAGTAGCAGTTTCTGAAACTTCAGATCGTTTACAACTTTTAGCGCCATTTGATGCTTGGGATGGACAAAATATTACAGGTGCAAAATTATTAATCAAAGCATTCGGAAAATGTACTACTGACCATATTTCTATGGCTGGACCATGGTTACGCTTCCGCGGACATTTGGATAATATTTCTAACAATATGTTGATTGGTGCTGTAAATGCTTTCAATCAAGAAGCTAATAAAGTTAAAAATCAATTAACTGGAGAATATGCTGCTGTTCCTGCTGTTGCAAGAGCTTACAAAGCTGCTGGTGTTCCTTCGATTGTTGTTGGTGATCAAAATTATGGTGAAGGTTCTTCAAGAGAACACGCTGCAATGGAGCCACGTTTCTTGGGTGTGAAAGCAGTTTTAGTAAAATCATTTGCTCGTATTCACGAAACAAATTTGAAAAAACAAGGTATGTTAGCGTTAACTTTTGCTAACGAAGCAGATTATGATAAAATCAAAGAAGACGATACTATCAATTTCTTAGATTTAAAAGAATTTGCTCCAGGAAAACCATTATCACTAGAATTTGTTCACGCTGATGGTTCGAAAGACATCATTTTAGCAAATCATACTTACAACGAAAGCCAAATTGGTTGGTTTGTTGCTGGTTCTGCTTTGAACTTGATTGCTGCCAATGCATAATATTGGTTTGTAATTTTTTTATATACTAAAACGCTTCAATTTTTTGGAGCGTTTTTTTTATTTCAAATTTATTCAACCTTTTTTTTATCTTTATCAAAACTAAACCAAACCAAAATAACCAAGAATGGAAGAAAATAATCAAGAAGAATTTAAAAAAGAACTCGGACTTCTAGACGGAACAATGCTTGTCGTTGGATCGATGATTGGCTCCGGAATATTTATTGTTAGTGCCGATATTGTCCGACAAGTAGGAAGCGCAGGTTGGCTTACAATAATTTGGTTGTTAACTGGGTTAATCACTGTTATTGCTGCAGTAAGTTATGGCGAGTTAAGCGCTATGTTTCCAAAAGCAGGCGGACAATATGTATATCTAAAAGAATCTTACAACAAATTAATAGCGTTTCTATACGGATGGAGTTTCTTCGCTGTAATTCAAACCGGAACTATTGCTGCGGTTGGTGTTGCTTTTTCCAAATTTGCTGCTTATTTATTTCCGCCATTAAGTGATGAAAATATCTTATATACTGTTGGTTCATTTAATCTAAATGCAGCTCAAATTGTATCTATTATTACGATTATCTTTCTAACGTATCTCAACAGTCGCGGAGTTAAAGACAGTAAAATGCTTCAAACTGTTCTAACAATTATCAAAATATTATCGCTTGCCGGATTGATTATTTTCGGATTTTTATTGGCTGCAAAGTCAGAAATTTGGAATGCCAATTGGACTAATGCTTTTGAATTACAATCCTATAATAAAGATTCTAGTTCTTGGTTGCCAATTTCAGGTTCTGCAATAATTGCTGCTATTTCTGCCGCAATGGTTGGATCTGTTTTTTCAAGTGATGCATGGAATGGCGTAACTTTTATTGCCGGTGAAATTAAAAATCCAAAACGTAACGTTGGTTTGAGTTTGTTTCTAGGAACTTTTATCGTAAGTATCATTTACATTTTAGCCAATATGATGTATTTGGCAGTTGTTCCTTTACAAGATATTGCTTTTGCAAAATCAGATAGAGTAGCAGTTGTAGCTTCCCAAAGTATATTTGGCGACAGCGGAACAATTATTATCGCTGTAATGATTATGATTTCGACTTTTGCCTGCAACAACGGATTAATTATGGCAGGAGCAAGAGTTTATTATACAATGGCTAAAGACGGATTATTCTTTAAAAAAGCAGCAACATTAAATTATGCAAGCGTTCCATCTTGGGCTTTGTGGGCACAATGTTTTTGGGCTTCGGCGTTATGTTTGACAGGGAAATATGGCGATTTATTGGATTTTGTTGTAATCATTGTTCTTATTTTTTATATCCTAACGATCTACGGAATTTTCATTCTTCGTAAAAAACGACCAGATGCTGAACGTCCATACAAAGCGTTTGGATATCCATTTCTTCCAGCGTTGTATATTATAATTGCAACAGCATTGAGTATTGGGCTATTAATTACAAAATTCTCAACTTGTGGTTGGGGTGTTTTAATAATGCTAACCGGAATTCCAATTTATTATTTGATGGGTTCCAAAGAATAAAAAAATGCTCCAATTAATACTTGGAGCATTTTTTTTAAGTTTTTTTGTAAACTTCGGTTAATCCGTCGTTCCATTTTATGGTTTCGTAATAGAAGTTTATAGAAGTTAAATTGCCTTTTTTTGTGATGAAACATTTTCCAGTTACACAAGCGTCATTTGCAGTGATGTTAATTGTATCACCGGTTTTTATTGTGTTACTTTTAAAATAGTCATACACTTTTTGTGCAACTTCGTCTTTTATAACCTTTTTAGAATTGTAAGTACTAACGACAAATGTTTCAGATTTGTACTTAACAATAAGTTCCATTCCGTTATAACCATATTTATAGGTGCTCACTTGTTGTTCCTTTTGAGCAAAAAGGAGTTGTGTCGCTAAAAGCAACAAAATTAAATTGATACGCATGTTTGGGTTTAGTTTGGGATACTAATTTTATGCGCTAAATATACTAAAATGATATTAATATCCAATAAAAAATCAAAAAAAAATCCGTTTATCTTAGATAAACGGATTTTAAATTTCAGAATTAATAATCTACTAGTAATAAGTATAACGTCTTACTTGAGCAATATATTTTGCAAGTCTAATAACTTGATGGCTGTAACCATATTCGTTATCATACCAAACATATAAAACAATGTTTTTTCCATCGCCAGAAACAATTGTAGCATTGCTATCAAAAATTGATGGTGCCGATGTTCCTACAATATCTGATGAAACCAATTCGTTATTTAATGAATATTTAATTTGCTCAACAAGTTCTCCTTCAAGAGCATATTGTTTCATGATGTTGTTAATTTCTTCAATAGAAGTTTCTTTTCCAACTTCTAAATTTAAAACAACAAGTGAACCATTTGGTACAGGAACACGAATAGCATTTGAAGTCAATTTCCCTGCTAAACTTGGTAAAGCTTTGGCAACAGCACTTCCAGCTCCAGTTTCTGTGATTACCATGTTTAATGCTGCTGCACGTCCACGACGGTATTTTTTATGCATATTATCAACCAAGTTTTGGTCGTTAGTATAAGCATGAATCGTTTCAAGATGACCTTTTACAACGCCAAGTGTGTCTTCAACTGCTTTTAAAATCGGAGTAATTGCATTTGTCGTACAAGAAGCAGCCGAGAAAATATCTACTGTATCTGGATTAAATTCTTCATGATTTACACCATAAACAATGTTTGGAACTCCTTTTCCTGGTGCTGTCAATAAAACTTTAGTAACACCTTTAGAAGTTAAATGACGCTTCAACGCCTCTTCACTTGTAAATGCTCCAGTGTTATCAATCACTAATGCATCTTCAATTCCATAAGCAGTATAATCAATATCCTCTGGAGAATTTGCTGTAATGATGTGAACAGTTGTTCCGTTAATTATTAAAGCATTATTTTCTGGATCGGCACTTACCGAACCTTCAAAATCTCCGTGAACTGAATCATATCGTAATAATGAAGCTCTTTTCTCTAATGATTCTGCATCATTTTTATCACGAGTTACAATTGCTCTCAATCGAAGTTGTTGTCCTTTACCAATTTTACTCATCATTTCACGAGCCAATAAACGACCGATTCTACCAAATCCATAAAGAACTACATCTTTAGGTTTAATGTCTTTAGATGATTTTGCATTCTTCAATTTATCAATTACAAACGCTCTTGCATCATGATATTTGTTGTCTTCAAGATGATATTCATACGTTAGCTTTCCAATATCAATTCTTGATGGTGGTAAATCTAAATTTTGAATAGCACGAGCAATTTCAACCGAATCAAATACATTAATTGGTTTTTGAACAAATTCACCTGCGTACTCATGAAGGTTGATGATGTCACTAACATTTCTGTCAATTAATTGATTTCTAAAAAGTACTAATTCAATTGATTTGTCAAACCATAAATCGCTAATGATTTTGATAAATTCAACTCCGGCTTTTCTTCTGTCTGCTTGAAAAGCAAGCTCTTTTTCGTATAATGCGTTGTTGTTCATAAGGAAAAGAAATTTTTTGTTGTGTGTTGTTTAGCCCGAATTTATTTCGGGATCATAATTTTCGGTGCAAAAATATAATTTTAAAACCTTCTACGAAAACGATTTCGCTACTTTTTTTAAAATAAAAAAATCCAATCGTTTAAGATTGGATTTTTAACTTGTTGAATTATTGATTTTTATATAATGATTCGCATCACTTGACCATTTTTCGTCATTAATTTAACACTTGTGCCTCGGTTTTCATCAGCATTATTGGTCGCTCTCGAAACGGTTTCAACATCGGTAGCTTTTACACCATTTATATCTAATATAATACTTCCTTGCAATTCCTCTTTATAAGGTTCCAATCGTTCATTATTTACTTCTTTGATTTTTACACCATAGTCAATTCTGAAGTTTTTCTTATCGGCAGCCGAAAGATTTTCCAATTCCAACCCTTTAAACTCAGTTATAATAATGTCATTTTTCACCAAAGTAACCGGAACCGTTTTTACATTTCCATCTCTCACGAAAGTCACATTAATCTTGTCATTTGGACGTTTTGTGTTGATATAACCAGACAATTCTGCGAAAGTTCCAATTTTTTGATTGTCTAATTTCTTTATAATATCACCTTCTTTTAATCCAGCTTTTTCTGCACCCGAATTTTTATTTACCTTATTAATGTAAAAACCTTCGGTATCTTTCACACCAAATTCTTTAGACATAGTTCCAGTTAAGGCATTTCCTTCAACACCCAAAATTCCTCTTTGAACATTACCAAATTCCATAATGTCTTCAATAATTTTACGAGTAATATTAGAAGGAACAGCAAACGAATACCCAGCATAACTTCCTGTTGGAGAAGAAATCATCGTATTAATTCCAATCAATTCTCCACGAGTATTTACCAATGCACCACCAGAATTTCCTGGGTTCACAGCAGCATCCGTTTGAATAAACGACTGAATTCCTCTTGTGTCTAAATTTCTAGCTTTAGCAGATACAATTCCAGCAGTAACCGTAGAATTCAAATTATACGGATTTCCAACCGCCAAAACCCATTCGCCAACTTTTACCTGATCGGAATCGGCAAAAGTTGAATAAGGTAATTTTCCATCAGCATCAATTTTTAACAAAGCAATATCCATTTTAGAATCGGTTCCCACCAATTTTGCTTTGTAAACTTTGTTATTATTTAAGGTAACTTCTAATTCAGTTGCATCTTTAATCACGTGATTATTAGTAACAATATAACCATCTTCAGAAATTATAACTCCAGAACCAGTACCAATTTGCTCTTGCTGTTGTCCGCCACGAGAACCATAAAAATATTCCATAATTGGGTTATAAACCGTTCTAACAGAAACATTTTTCACGTGAACTACAGCATGAACCGCATTTTCAGCAGCAGCAGTGAAATCAATATTTTCTGCACCGGCACCAACGGTTCTATAGTTAGAACTCTGGGCTTGCGTAACAATAGAATTGCCATTAGTATCCTTTTCAATAAATAATTTATACGCGCCAAGTGTTGTGGCACCACTCAATAAAGACACTAAAAATAAACTTGATAATCGTTTCATAATCTTACTTGTTTAAATCATTTAACATCAAAATTACAGTTTTATTATTTTCATAAAATCAGTTTAACGCTCGTTTAACACACTTTAACTTCCCATTAATATTTGTAACTTTGTAATGCTTTAAATTTACAGAAGCGAATGGTTTGCGCTTTTCTATAAACCATTTTCCTGCTTTTCGCGTTACAAGGTAACTGCTTCAATCAGGGCTAGATTGTAATCCATAGCATTAAATCAGAATTTCAATAAGCTTATAAGAAACTCAAAAATGAAATTTTACAAATATCAAGGAACAGGAAATGACTTTGTGATGATCGATAATCGTCTTGAAAATTTCCCCAAAAATAATACCAAACTCATAGAAAGTCTTTGTGACAGACGCTTTGGCATCGGTGCCGACGGGTTAATTCTACTAGAAAATGACAATTCGACAGATTTTAAAATGGTCTATTACAATTCCGACGGAAACGAAAGTTCAATGTGTGGAAACGGCGGTCGTTGTCTTGTAGCATTTGCCAAAAGTTTAAATGTAATCAATAACGAAGCAACTTTCATAGCTACCGACGGTTTACACAACGCAACAATCGATGAAAACGGAATTGTTTCATTACAAATGAAAGACGTTGATGAAGTAAAAATAGAATCCGAGTATGTTTTCTTAAACACAGGTTCGCCACATCATGTAACTTTAGTAAACGATTTAGAAAATTATAACGTGAAGGAAAACGGCGCAACAATAAGATATTCTGATTTGTACGGAAAAGTAGGAAGCAATGTGAATTTTGTTAATCAACTATCCGAAAATCATTTCGCTCTTCGCACGTACGAACGCGGCGTTGAAGACGAAACATTGTCTTGTGGAACAGGAGCAACAGCAACAGCAATCGCCATGAATGCCATCGGAAAAACTA
>NZ_DQDX01000015.1:7031-7781 GCF_003525665.1 Flavobacterium sp. | reverse complement strand
TGTCATTCCGTAGGAATCTCACAAAAAGATTACTAATTAAATGATTACACTAAAAGGTAAAACCATCCATTTACGAGCACTCGAACCCGAAGATCTAGAGTTTGTCTATAATCTAGAAAACGACGAATCCATTTGGCATGTGAGCAACACGCAAACGCCTTACAGCAAATTTTTAATTCGTCAATATCTAGAAAATGCGCATCAAGATATTTTTGAAGCCAAACAACTGCGCTTGGCAATCTGCAAAAATGACACATCAGAAGCAATCGGTTTAATTGATTTATTCGATTTTGATCCTGTAAATAGTCGCGCCGGAATTGGAATTTTAATCCAAAACGAAACCAATCGTGGCAACGGAATAGGGAAGGAAGCATTGGGTTTATTGATTAATTACAGTTTTGCACAACTTCAGTTACATCAACTTTATGCAAATATTGGAGTCGATAATGAAGCAAGTTTAAACCTTTTTGCTACATTTGGCTTTCAAAAAATTGGCATCAAAAAAGACTGGATTTTTCACAATAATTCCTATCAAGACGAAGCCATTTATCAGTTAATCAATCATCAACAATTAAAATAATTTGTTTTGAACAAGAAATTAAAAACCATTTTAGGAATTGGAGCTGTACTGTTTTTAGTAGTTGCCTCTGTAGTTTATGTAAAATTCTTCTCATCCAACACTAAATTTTCTAAAGAAGAATTATTTGTAGAAATTCCAACAGGTTCTAATTATGAAGACGTAAAAAAAAT
>NZ_DQDX01000015.1:0-6976 GCF_003525665.1 Flavobacterium sp. | reverse complement strand
CACCATACGTAAACGGATTAAGCGGATTTGAATTGATGGCAAATCTTCGTTCGTACGACGACAATGTAAAACCAGGACGTTTTTTACTTACCAAAGGAATGGGAAATTTTGCAATTGTTGCCTCATTAAGACGAAATGTTCCTGTAAAATTGGCATTCAACAATCAAGAACGTCTTGAAAATCTTTGCGTTAGAATTAGTTCACAAATAGAACCAGATACAACTAAATTGCTAGCGACATTTAGAGATCCAAAATTTTTAGAAGAAAATCAATTTACTAAAGACAACGTAATTGCGATGTTTATCCCAAATTCATATGAGTTTTATTGGAACACTTCTGCCGAAAAATTTCGTGATAAAATGCTAAAAGAATACAAGAAATTCTGGACATTAGAACGATTAACTAAAGCTAAAAGATTAGGATTAACTCCAGTTCAAGTAATAACCTTGGCATCAATTGTTCACAAAGAAACCGTTAAAAAAAGCGAACGTCCAGTTGTAGCAAAAGTCTATCTAAATAGATTAGAGCAAGGAATGTTATTGCAAGCCGATCCAACAGTAATTTATGCTGTGAAATCTAGAGACAACGATTTTGAACAAGTGATAAAAAGAGTGCTTTATGCCGATTTAACCATTTCATCTCCATATAATACGTATGTAAATTTGGGATTGCCACCAGGACCAATCGCGATGCCAGATATTGATGCAATTGATGCAGTATTAAGTCCAGATGATAATGATTATATCTATTTCTGTGCAAGCGTTGAAAAATTTGGATACCACGAATTTGCTTCAACTTATGCACAACATCAGGTTAATGCAAAAAAATATGCCGATTGGTTAAATAGCACAGGAACAAATAGATAGTGTTAAAAAGGACTTGCTTTTAAAAAAATAATGTAACTTTGATAAAAATGTATTGTTATGACTGTAATAATTAAGAGTAAAACTTCCAAAGTTGAGGTCGAAAAAATACTATTGAAGTTTACTAAATCAAAATCAAAAAAAACATTAAGAAATGTTTTTGGTAAAAATGTAATTGAAGGTGATGCCATTTCTATTCAAAAAAAGTTAAGAAATGACTGGGATTGATTTTTTACCAGATACTAATTTCTTAATATTTACCTCTCAAGGAAATCCTATAGTTGAACCTTTTCTGGATTACAATATTGGAATTTCGTTCATTTCTGAAATGGAATTATTAGGTGTTTTCAGTATTTCTAAAGTTCAAAAGTCAAATATCCAAAACATTATTAATGAGTGTTTTGTAATTGATATGAATACTGAGATTAAAAAATATGCAATTCAAATAAAGCAGAAATATAAAATTAAATTACCAGATGCAATTATTGCAGCAACTGCAATTCAATACAATATTCCATTTATTACCGCCGATGCAGATTTTAAAGTACTGAAGGAGTTGAATTTAATTTTCCTAGAAAACAATTAACCATGATTAGTCGATTTGGAATAGTATTATTTTTCTTTCTTATAAACACAACGTCAATTTTCTCGCAATCGTCTATTGATTCCTTTTTAAAACCATCCGATTCATTAAACAAGCAACGAAGAAATGGTTTAGTAATTTCAGAAGCTGTTGTGGCAACTGGAGCATTGGTCGCTTTAAACCAGCTTTGGTATGCCGATTATCCAAAATCTGATTTTCATTTTATAAATGATAACGATCAATGGTTGCAAATGGATAAAGTTGGACACGTTTATTCATCGTACCATTTAGGAAGTTTTGGCGCACAAGCTTTAAAATGGAGTGGATGCGATAGAAAAAGTCAGCTTATTTATGGTTCTACTTTAGGATTTGTTTTTCTTTCTGCTGTTGAAGTTTTTGATGGATATTCGTCAGAATGGGGATTTTCTTTAGGAGATTTTGCTGCAAATGCAGGCGGAACTGCTTTGTATGTTTCACAAGAATTGGCTTGGAAAGAACAACGCATTGTTCCGAAATTTTCGTTTCATACTACTAAATATGCTTCGGCACGACCAGAAGTTCTTGGTAGTTCAGTTTCGGAGCAACTTTTTAAAGATTATAATGGTCAAACCTATTGGCTTTCGGCTAATATTCACTCGTTTTTTAAAAATTCCAAAATTCCAAAATGGTTGAACATTGCTGTTGGTTATGGAGGCGAAGGAATTGTTACCGGAAGTGACGATTTAGTGAACCCAATTTTCTTTCCAGAACAGCAAAGAACGCGTCAATTTTACCTAAGTTTCGATGCCGATTTGACAAAAATTAAGACAAATTCTCACATTTTAAAAACTATTTTTTCTGTTTTTAATACAATCAAAATTCCTGCTCCAACCTTTGAAATCAGGTCTTTAGGCGATGCCAAATTTCACTTTTTATACTTTTAGAAAACTTTAACTAGTTGATAATCAATTTTATTTAGAATTAAGTTGTATATTTGCACTGTCAATATCAAGATGGTGACAGCACTTGGAAATAACAATTTATGATAAAAAGATGGGCATATTACACAGGAATCATTCTGATAGTTGGTTTAATTAGTACGGCTTTCAAACCAATAAATTCTCAAAATCAACAATGGTTTTATGTGGATGCAGACGAAGAATTGTTATATCAATTCCCATCCGAAAAAACTTCTGATTACGTTAATCTTTCATTACCTTTTACCGGAAAATTTTTCATTGGATTTAAAGAAGCGCTAGCTTTTAAAGAATCACAAGGAAAATACCATAAAGTAAATTCTTTAGGATATTTAGGAAAATACCAGTTTGGTAAAACTACTCTTGAATCCATCGGAATTAAGGATAGCGCGAATTTTTTAAACAATCCAAAGATGCAAGAAAAAGCATTTGTGGCTTTATTGAAAAAAAATAAATGGGAACTTCGCGAAGAGATTAAAATTTACAGAGGAAAAGTGATCGATGGAGTGCGTATAACAGAATCGGGAATTCTAGCGGCAGCGCATTTAGGTGGCGCAGGTTCGGTTAGAAAGTTCTTAGAATCTAACGGAAAACGAAAAGTTAAAGACAACTACGGAACATCAATTAAAAGTTACATGAAGCAATTTGGCGGCTATGAAACTCATAATATTGTTGCCGATAGCAATCCAAAAGTTAGATAAGCAGATTATAGTTTAAAACAAAAAACATCAGTTAACGCTGATGTTTTTTTTTATTACAATTTATAACTCACACTAAACATAAAAACTCTAGGAAGTATAAATGTTTGTCTGTTGCTAATTATAAAATCAGAGAAAGAATAATCGTTTTTAGAATTTGTATTGAATAAATTATTGGCAAACAATTCAAACCAAAACGGACTGTTTTTCTTTTGATATCGAATAGAAGTATTGGCTACATCAAAATAATTAGACTGATTGTTGTTGTCAGTATTTTTCAAATTTTCATACTCAAATTTATAAGTAAAAAACTTTAAAAAAGTAATTTCTAAATCAGAATTAAAAGCATCTGATTGGTATTTTGAATTTGTAATTCCGTTAAACTGACTAAAACCTTTGTTGTATCCGATGCTAAAATCGGGCCATTTTCTGTAGGCAGTTTTAAAAGTTACTCCAACATTTTGATTGTTTCTATCGTTTGTTGTAGTTACATTATTTACCGTTTGAACATAATTAAACCATCCTAAATTTGAATCTAATTTCAAATTAAAACGATAGATTTTTTTACTTATCGAACCCATAAATCGCCAATTGGTTTCTGGATTATCGGTTAAAATTGGAGTATTGAATTGATTAATTCCTGTAATTTGAATTTCATTTCTAGTAGTTTTTACCTTTTTATTGTAGCTCAACATTCCGTTAATCATTACACCGCGATACATATTCATTTTAGAATAGCGCAAGTTTGCCGAATGAAAACGCTCGTTTTGCAACAACGCATTTCCTTTAAAAACCGAGTTGTAATTTTGCAGTGTAAATTGATTTGCAAGCTGACTTACTTCTGGAAAAGTGTTGGCTAAACGATAAGCAAAATTTAAATTTTCCGATTTATTGAACTCGTAATCGCTATTAAATTGCGGTTGAAAAAGTGTTTTAGAAATAGTGTAATCAGTTCCTGATTGATTGGTTTTTAGATGATAATTGTGCAAATACAATCCGGGTTTGTTAGTCCATTTTCCTATTTTGAATTTGTATTCTAATCCGATGTAAGCGTCGTTTAAATTGTATTTTACGCTATTTCCAAAATTAGCATCCGAAAAATCATTGATAGAACCATCCGTTAAAATTTGCTTTTCTGAGGTATCAAATCTTGAGCTTCCATAATTGTTTCCAATATTGGTGTACAAATGGTTGAAGTTATTTATAATCCAATAATGTTTAAACAACGCATCAATACTGTTGTTTTGTACTTTCTTAATTTGCTCAATGGTGTAATTGGTATCACTTTCTAACGGAATTAATCCTGCTAAAAATGGCGCATCTGTAAACCAATGATTTTGTGGCGTGTTTTTTTCAAACGCATGATTTACTACAAGCGTAGTGGTGTGTTTGTCGTTATGGCTTTTGTGCCATTCTATATATTGTTTTACAGAGTTATTATCGGCAGTGCTAATGGTTTCAAATGTATTTGAATTCAAATTAGTAGCCGAATTTATAGTATTGAAAATGTCATTTGTACTCGACTGGTATTGTGCGTTGTAATACCATTTTTCGTTTTTATTGGGCGAATAATCGAGTTTTACATTTCCAATTCCGAGTAAGGTTTTATTGTTGTCGTTTTGAGATTTATTTTCGAATGCTATTTCGGCGTTTTGCAAGTATTCATTTCTAGTTTCTATTTGCGATGCCATAAACACTTTAGAGAATATCCCGAAACCAGAAATAACAAGTTTGGACGAAGCATCAAAACTAAAATTTAAGGCACCAAATTGTGATTTATTCTCCACGACATCGGTATTATCATTGGTGTAAGAATACAAATTAGTAAACGATTTTCTACCCGATAAAAAACTACTTACGCCACCTTGAAAACGCATTAAATCTTCAAAGGTAAACGTACTTTTGCCAATGTTATTAATGTCACCAATAAAGCTTACGTTGGTTTTTGGAGCATAATAAAACAACCCAGCATGCGCTAAATTGTAGCCGTTATCGTTGGCAACTTCCACGCCAGCTTCTACATCTCCAAAAACAAATTTCTTTTTATTTTCTTTCAGTTTTACATTCATTGCCAAGTCTTCACTGTCGGAAACTTGTTTCATAAAACCTACTTCGTTAAAGTGATCTATTACCTCAATTTTATCTAAAGCATCGGCAGGAATATTTTCTACAGCCAGTTTAGAACCGCCACCAAAAAACGATTTACCTTCAACTAACATTTTAGTTACTTTTTTACCTTGAACCGTTACGTTGCCTTTTTTATCTACTTCTACACCAGGTAATTTTTCAAGAATTTCTTTCATCTTGCGTTCGTTGCCATTAGCAAAAGCTTTTATATCATAGGTTAACGTATCTTTTTTAATAACGATGGGTTTGTACTCATGCTTAATTACAATTTCTTTGAGTACTTCGCCAGTTGGTTTGAGTTTGAAATCGTAGGTTTTTAGAGAAGAATTGGGTTCTAGAATAAGTACTTCTTCGGTGTAACCAATGTAAGAAACAGTGATTTCATATTTTACATTAGTTTCCAATTCAAGACGGTAACGACCTTTATTATCTGCAATTGCAAATTTTAAAGTAGCTTTTTCTTGTAATGGTTTGGCAATGATATTGGCTGACTCAAGTGGTTTGTTGATATCGTCAGAGATAACGCCTGTTAAGGTTTGGGATTGGGATAATAAAGAAAAGAATAATACAAAGGCTAAAATAAATTTCATTATCGATTGTTTAACATTTCTTGTAATTTTGCTTTTGTAATTGCTGAATTTTCTTGTTCTGTAATAACTTTACCTTTTGGAAAATCTATAGTAATTTCTTCCTTTTTAAAATTAATTTCACTAGCGACATAGGTTCTATTTCCAATACTTAATTCTAAAACCAAACCTGGTAAACCATTAAATTTTTCTGGCGCATAGTTAACAGGTATTTTTGGACAATACCATGCAACTATATCATTTTTAGCAATACCATTCATACTCGTAAAAATATCAACCGAAGTTGCTTTATAGCAAGTATAACCACTTATATCTTTAGTTTCTGATGTTAAACTCCAAGTCATAGAATCCTTAAGTTTAACCTGAGAATTATCACTGCTTCTGATAAAATATTTTTCTTTATTACTATAATAATACACTTCACTTCCAAAAACACTTTTTGCCATCATCAAACCTACATTAGCATCATCTTTCTCTAACTTATCAACAATGCTGAATTTAGAATATTTAGAGTTATATTCTAACTTGAATTCTAATTTATTTATAGCTTTAGTCATATCCATCGCTATTTTAAAAGCATCAGCATCGAATTTAGTAGAATCTACTTCACTTATTGCTTGAATTTGTTTATAAGTTATTATTCCTGATTTATTTTGTGAAAATAATAAAGATGATATAAAAAAGAGCACTATATATGTATATTTCATATTTTTATTTTTAAAAAAGGATGCCGCATTTTACATACTACATCCTTTTTATTAATAATTAAACATTAATTAGATTTTTCACACTTGTAGATTGCAGTTTGAATAATATTACTAGTTTGAATATCATTATAAGTTTGTGAACCGTTTAATGTTTCCATAACATCCAACACAAACAAAGCAAGAGCTACGCAATCCTTTTTAACAACTACTTCTTTTTCAACTACTATTTCTTTTTTCTCAATGTTGTTTACAACAACTTCTTCATCAGCAATTGTATTTGCCATTGATGCACTACTAAACGCTATCATTGCGATAGCTGTAAAAAATACTTTTTTCATTTTTTTAAATTTTAAAATTAATAAAAATTGGTTGGTTATCCATTGTAAAATTGAAAAAAAAAAATATGGTTTTCGCAAAATTTTTCATAAAATTAACAAAAATTTAACAAGTTATGT
>NZ_DQDX01000014.1:13912-14224 GCF_003525665.1 Flavobacterium sp. | reverse complement strand
CATTACGCCTTCCGGATTTATGGTTACGCCAGTTCCATATTTCTGTGAATTGGCAATGACAATCATTCGTGCAATGCATTCTATTGTTTGATTATTTACTTCTATTTTGGCTGAAAATGGTTCTTCTAATTCGGTTAAAGTTGTAATTACTTGTAAGGCATAACCCAGTTTTCCTCGAGTAGAACCGTTTTCATAATTTTTTACCAACTCGGCATTCAATCCCAAATCACTTAAATGAATACTTTTCTTTCCGTTGATAGAAATCATGTCCATTTCCATAAAATGATTATGAAAAGCAATCTCTAAATTTTC
>NZ_DQDX01000014.1:3999-13866 GCF_003525665.1 Flavobacterium sp. | reverse complement strand
CTTCTAATGTTGAAGGCAAATTTAAATCGACAGCCAAGCCGTTAGCAGAACCAGCAGGAAGAATTCCGAAAATTACATCTTGTTTTTCTAAAGCTTCGCCAACCATTTTTATAGTTCCGTCGCCACCAGCAATTAAAATTCGTTCGGGTTTGTGTAAATTATAAAGTTCTCTTATTGCGGCTTCATCATTATCACCAGAAGTTTCGTAGACTATAATTTCTAAATCATATTCTGTTGCAAAAGCCATTGTTTTGTTTAAAATCTCGCTTTTATCTACATCTCCAGAAATTGGATTTACTACTAAAAAATATTTCTTTTTCATTGTCTGCAATTAATTTCACTAAATAATTTGTAATTTGTGAATCTCTTTCAAATGTATAAAATAAAATGAAGCCCATTCTAAAATTATATCGCGGATATGCCAACGAACAAGAATTAATTGTGATGGGACACGTTTTTAAACCAACTTCTAAAGAAGATTATGATTTTCAGAAGAAGAATTTTAAAAATGCAACTTCGGTTATTAGAATGTTTCGAATTGCAACTCAAGCCAATGCCGCTGTTTATCTTGAACACAATGGAGAAAAAATTCACACCAAAACATTGGACGACGGTTTTTTTAAATTCTGTATTCCGTTGAAGGAAGTTTCAAGTTATGGTTGGATAAATTATAGCGTAAGTATTTTTGATAACGGAAAAGAAATCAAAGAAACGGCAAGCTACATTAAACCGCACGAAGGAAATTTTGGGTTTATATCAGACATTGATGATACTTTTTTGGTTTCGCACACAAGAAATCCTTTGAAGAAATTGTATATTTTATTGTTCAAAAATGTATTTGACAGAAAAGTATATGAAGATGTTGTGACGCATTATTTAGCATTAAGTTCTGCCGGACGAACTAGCCAAACCGAACAAAATGCTTTTTTTTATGTTTCTAGTAGTGAATGGAATTTGTACCGATTTATTATTCAATTTACTGAAATTAATAAATTACCAAAGGCAGTTTTATTGTTGAAAGATATCAAAACGAGTTTGACCGATTTATTTATAACTGGTCGTGGCGATCACAATCATAAGTTTGATAAGATAAAACATATTTTAGAATTTTATCCCAATTTACAATACACGCTTTTGGGTGACGATTCGCAGCATGATCCTTATTTATATGAGAATATTTGCAAAATATTTCCGGTGAATGTGAAAGCTGTTTATATTCGTCAAACAGGAACGTCTAAAAAAAGTAAAGCCGAAATTGCTTTAAAAAACATTGCAAGTTTGAATGTTGAAGTGTGCTATTTTAAAAACAGTACCGAAGCGATTGCTCATTCTAAAAAAATTGGGTTGATTTTATAACGAATGCCCTAGCCCAGATTGTAATGGAAAGCTTTTCATTGAAGAATTCTATTTTTTGTTGCACTAAAAAAGCGACCAACGGATCCCGAAGCTTCGGGACTTTTTAGTGCTTACAAAAAAAGAATTGTTGATGAAAACTTGTAATGGAAAGCTGGAAAAAGCTACAAAAATTACAAATTATCTATTTCACCTTGAACCACTTCCCAATCTTCTAGAAGTTTGTCTAGTTCTGTTTTTTTCTTGTTGTATGCCATGAAAAACGCAGCATCTTCAAGATGTTTATCGTAATTGGAAGCCAAAGCTTTGTCGTCGTTTTGGATGTCGATTTCGAGTTGCTTTATTTGACTTTCGATTTTGCTTAAGCGATTTTGAAGTGATTTGCTTTTCTTTTGATCTTCGTAAGAAACTTTATTGGAATCTTTTGGAGCTTCACGTTTTTCGATGTCTTTTTTCTCTACTTCACGCATGTTTTCTAGGTTGCGTTGCTCTAAGAAAAAGTTGATATCACCTAGATATTCTTTGATTTTTTGGTCCTTAAATTCGTAGACGATATTCGACATTCCTTGCAAGAAATCTCTATCGTGCGATACTAGAAGCAACGTTCCTTCGTACTTTTGAAGTGCGGCTTTTAGTACGTTTTTAGACTTAATATCCAAGTGATTTGTAGGCTCATCCATCACCAAAACGTTGATTGGTTGAAGAAGTAATTTACACAATGCCAAACGATTACGTTCGCCTCCAGAAAGTACTTTTACCTTTTTATCTACATCGTCACCGCGGAATAAAAACGAACCTAACATGTCACGAACTTTCGAACGATTGGTGTCGGTTGCGGCATTTTCCATGGTTTCTAGCAAGGTAATTTCGCCATCGAGATATTCGGCTTGATTTTGGGCAAAATAACCAACTTGAACGTTGTGCCCTAGTTTAATTTCGCCTTGGTATTCGAATTCGTTTACGATGGCTTTGATGAAAGTGGATTTTCCTTGACCATTTTGACCAACGAAAGCAATTTTGCTACCACGTTCGACAAGAAGCGAAATGTCTTTTAAAATCACATTATCTCCGTATGCTTTAGTTACGTTTTCTGCCTCAATTACCACTTTTCCTGGAACTTTTGAAACTGGAAATGAGATGTTCATTACTGAATTGTCGTCTTCATCGACTTCAATTCGCTCTACTTTATCTAGTTTTTTAATTAACGATTGCGCCATGGAAGCTTTGGAAGCTTTGGCACGGAATTTTTCGATTAATTTTTCGGTTTCTTCAATTTTCTTGGCTTGATTTTTTTGGGTTGCTAATTGCTTTTCACGAATTTCATGACGTAATTCTAGATATTCTGAATAAGGTTTGTTGAAATCGTAGGCTTTTCCTAGAGAAATTTCGATTGTTCTGTTGGTTACATTGTCAAGAAACATTTTATCGTGCGAAACAATCACAACAACGCCAGGGAAATTTCTTAAAAAACTTTCAAGCCAAATGATACTTTCGATATCAAGGTGATTGGTTGGCTCATCCAGCAGCAAAATATCATTAGATTGTAAAAGTAATTTCGCTAGTTCGATACGCATTCTCCATCCTCCAGAAAAAGTATCGGTTTGGTTATTGAAAACTTCGCGTTTGAAACCTAATCCAAGAAGAATTTTTTCGGTGTCGCCAACGTAGTTATAACCTCCAAGAAGTTCAAAACGATGGGTATAATCGGATAAATCTTCTATTATTTGTCCGTATTCTTCACTTTCATAATCGGTTCTTGTCACTAATAGATTATTGACTTCTTCTAGTTTTTTTTCTACAATTTTAATTTCTGTAAATGCTTCATAGGCTTCTTCAAGAACGGTTCTTCCTTGTTCAAAATCGATATCTTGACGAAGAAAACCCATTCTAACTTCTTTCTCGGTTGCAATTTGACCAGAATCGGGTTTGAAATCGCCTGCCAATATTTTTAGCATTGTTGATTTTCCGGCACCGTTCTTTCCAACAAGACCTACTCTATCGCCTGAACCCAGCCTAAAAGTTACCTCTTCAAAAAGATACGAACCNNGTTTAAAAGACTCAAATAAAAAATTAAAATAAATTGTTATTTGTAATAATTGTTACATTAATAAAATTGCAAAAGAGTACCTTTGATAACGAAAAGTCATGAGACTAAAAGTAACAAAGTTAAATTTTTTGCAAATGTTAAAAAAAGGATCCAAACTATATAGTATTTTAACAGGAAGTTGTCCAAAATGCCATGAAGAAAGTATGTATTTAGAAAAAAATCCATACAAATTGAATGATTTATATAAAATGCACGAAACTTGTAGCCATTGTCATACAAGATACTTAATTGAGCCTTCCTTCTTTTATGGCGCAATGTATGTTAGTTATGGATTGACAGTTGCGATTGGAGTTGCCCTTTTTGTAATCACAAATGTCATTATCGGATTACCTACATTTCCATCTTTTGCAACCATTATTGGCGGAATAATTTTGCTTATGCCTGTTACTGCAAGACTTGCTAGAAACATCTATATCAATCTGTTTATTCACTTTGATAAAAACTGGAAACAAAATTCTTAATTCTTGTAATATCGATGTTCTTATCTAAAGGAATATCGTTTTCTATGTTATTGAATAACGCCAATGCCATTGCTGGTGCCAACATTACGCCACGAGTTCCTAGACCGTTTAGAACATGAACGTTTTTGTGAATTGGATGCGAACCAACTAAAGGACGCCTGTCTTTCACAGTTGGACGAACACCTGCGTAATGTTCGATAATTTCGAAATCGCAATTTATTAATTCTGATAAATTAGCTACTAATTCTTTTTTGGCGGCTTCAGTAGGAACATTTGTTTTGTCTTCCCAATTATAAGTTGCGCCAACTTTAAATAAATCATTTCCTAATGGAATAATAAAGATGGATGACTTTAGAATTACATCTACATCTAAATTAGGTGCTTTAATCAGTAGCAATTCACCTTTAGTTCCATCAAGTGGTAATTTAGAGAAAAACGGATTTAAAAGCATTCCAAATCCTTCAGCGAAAACAATGTGCTTTGCTTTGATATTTTTGTATTCTACAAATTCTGCATTTATATTTAGTTGAGCATAATCAAATGTTTCTTCTTGGTAACAATTCATTGATATTAGATGTTTCTTGTATTCTTCCAATAATAATGCAGTATCCAAATAACCAGAATGCAAAACTTCTCCGAAATTGAATGGAGAATCAATCGCATCCCATTTTTTTGTGATCAAATCTGTCGATAGAAATTTTGAAAGATTGGGTTTATCCGAGGCAGTGAACCAATTGTTTTGTTCTTCAATAGAATAAAACTTTCTTAGTAAAGGTAATCTGTAATCTAGTTTTACTCCAAGTTTTTTCTCAATATTTCCATAGAAAGAATAAAGCAAATCAAGTTGTTCTTGTGCTTGCCATACTTCACTAAATCTCTTTAGAATAACTGGATTGTATAATCCACCAGCAATTTTAGAAGAATTTTGAGATTGATTATTGATTACAACAATTGATTTATTGTTATTGCAAGCAAATTCTGAAAAAGCAATTCCGGCGAGACCTGAACCAACAATTATATAATCGAGCATTGATGAAAAGTATAAATTAGGAGCATAAAAAAACTCCTACCAAAGGTAAGAGTTTTTTGTATTTTATTTGAAATCTTGTATTAGTAATTCCACATGTCTTGTTCGAAGTTACGAATTTTTTCTTTAACTCTTTCAGACTCCAACAATTGTAATTGTGAGTTGTCTTTCATGTAGTCTTGAATAGTTCTGTCTCCGTAAACGTTTTCTTCTTTATAAATAACTCCAGAAAATCTACGAGAATTTAATAAGTGATCAAACGTAATTGGCATTGCAGAGTTTTTATCGTTGAATGCTTTAGCTTCATGTAATACATCTCTAATTGCTGGGAAATATACCCAAAACAAATCGATAGTATCAGTATTACCTTTAGCTTTATCTCTGGCTTCAACAGCAATCGGACAAATAGCAAGCAATCTGTATTTCAATTCACTTTGACGTTTATCGAAATACCAAAAACCTTTAATCTTGTATCCAGAAACATCTTTAGCAGACAAAATCGTCTCATTGATGTATTCAGGTGATAAAACTTTTTTTCCTGATTTATAATCATCAAAATAATTATTTATTTCGTCATAACCAGCAGCAGTAGTATCGGTAAACTTAAAAACTGTTTCGATATCGCTAAGGGTCTTTTTAGAATTAAAATAATCATCATTGTAGACCTCAGTAATCTTACCATCTTTAATGCCATTCAACAAAACTTGAAAAAGAGATCTTCTTTCTTTTCCAACAAAAGCGGTATCCACTGGAAAATACAAAGGAAAGTTAACTCTTTCATCAAGGTCAATAATTTCCCAAGTAGTTTTACCCATTAATACGTCTCTGTCATGTACGTATCCGTAAGGGAGCGGTTTATCATTATCAGACTCTAATTGAGCAGCAGTTTTTTTACCAATTTCGTCTGGTGTTTTAGCGTTCAATAGATTTGACTGTGCACTAGAAGCTAAACTTCCAACAACACTAAAAACAACTAATAAAAGGTTTTTCAATTTCATATTTATTATTCTTTGTTATTCAAGTAATCAGATAACGATAAACTTAAATTTTTATTGTAATTCGTATATTGCAGGTAATGCAGGTTTAATAGCTACAGTTACTCCATTTACTCTTGTTTTGATATCAGAAATAGTAATTGGATCACCAGCTTTTGCTCTTGCTAAAGCTGCTTTACATCTACCATCAATTTTGTTACCATTAACAATAATTGTTGCTTGACCAGGAACTTTAAATGCAAACTGAGTAACTTCAAAATTTAAATCATACAAGAAATCAGGTAATGAAGCACCAACTGTAGATGCCTCTAAACGTGATTTAGCACCTTTTTGAAGACCACCAGCTCCTCCAATTGTTCCTTGTGGTTGTGGAATGTTTTTGATTCTAAATACTTTTCTATCAGAAACAGATTTTCCATCAGTCATTTTACCAGTAGCAGTTACAGTAACTTCTGTACCAGAACCTGGATTTAAATTATACTTCCCTTTTCCACCTGCAGGCGATAAACCTGGAGCTGAAGCAGATACATTATTATCACCAATACCAGCAAATGAAATTGTTAAAGGATTTGGTAATCCTCTGTAAACAACATTCATTTTATCAGCAGAAATATTAGCTGAGTTTGGACGTGGTACTACGACATATTTTCCTTGGAATTTCAATGGAATAGTTTTACCTTCTTCAACAAACGTAAATTGACCACTAAGATTTTGCTCTCCTACAGCACCAGCAGTAGTAGAAATGATAGCTTGTCCATTAACAAGTTTACCTGGACCTTGGAATGAAGTAGGTTTAGTATTCTCATCATAACGACCTAAAACAACTTTACCTGTTACTGGCTCTCCTTGGAAATATACATTTTTATCAAGGGCAACAATTGCCTGATAGTTACTGTAAGATGCAGCCTGAACAGCAGCTTTTCCAAGAGCAGCACTGATAACATCAGATTCCGCTTTTTTGGAGTCATTTTGCCAAGAAGTTAATTTAGCTAAAGAAGCAATTGCAGGAAAACCTTTAAAATGATAATCTAAGTAATCAACTTTTAATCCTTCCTTGTTTGCAACTTGTGATAGGTCAAACTTCTTGTTAACTTCATTAAGAATTGCACTGTATTTTTTTTCATTACCTAAAGCAGCTTTCATATCAGCTTTGTAAGCCTCTATTGCAGCGATAACTTCTTTACCTCTAGCCGTATATCCATCACCTGTAAACCAGCTGTGGTCTAAGTTGTCAGCTTTATCCATAGATTCATATGGTAATTTACCATCTTCAGCCTCTACACCTTGAAGAACTTCAGCTTTTAAAGTTCCAACAAAATCATAAAATTTCTTTGTAGCAGCTTCAACTTTGTGAGCAGTAACCGCAGCTACAGCAAATTCTCCTTTTGCCTCAGATGCTTTAGTATCTAAAGCCAACATCATTTGCTCGTTAGTAGCTTTAGCTGACTCATTTGCTCCTTCAAATTTTTCATTCATCAAACCGAAAGCCGAAAGGACTTCTTTTGACATGTTCATTGCCAACATCGCGATGAAAACCAAGTACATTAGGTTAATCATCTTCTGTCTAGGGGTTAATTTTCCTCCTGCCATTTTTTCTAATTAGTTTTAATTGTTAATTTAATAAAATATAGTTATTAAAACTAATTATCCTTTATTACTCATTGCAGAAAGCATTCCACCATATACATTGTTTAATGTAGATAAGTTAGAAGTTAATGACTGCATTTGATCTTTTAATTTTAAGTTGTTTTCAGCAACTTCGTTATTAATTTGTGCGTTTCTTTCAGCGCTTTGTAATTGAGATTGGTATAAACCATTTAAAGCTTCCATTTGTGCAGCAGCTTTACCCATTTCTTCAGCATATTTCTTTTGTCCTGCCATAGCATCAACTGTTGGAGAAATAGATTTTGCAGCACCTTCGAAATTTTTGATACTGTTACCTAAGCTTGCCATTAATTCACCATCAATTTTAGCTTCTTTCAACATGTTGTCTAATTTTTGAGACAATAAACCTTGAGCATCTTTAGGCTCTTCTTTTTTAGTTCTTTCTTTTGCTTGTCCACCTGCTAATTCAGGATAAACTAATGACCAATCTAATTCTGCTGGTGGCGCTTCAAAAGCAGATAATGCAAAAATCGCAGCTTCTGTTACAAGTCCTATAGTTAACATCACAGTACCAGTTAATGGTCCGATTTCAAAGTGTGCAATTTTAAATAAAGCTCCGATGATAACAATAGCTGCTCCCATACCGTAAGCAAAGTTCATAACTTTAGGTGATAATAATCCCATAATAATAGTTTTTAGTTAGTTAAGTTAATATTTAGTTAGTTAATTTTTAAGGTTTTATAGTTTTACTTTTCCTTTACCGTTACCAGTAGTTTGAACTCCCATGTAATCTTGAACAGTTCTGAAACCGATGTAACTTCTTGCAGTATCTTGATACTCGAAATCTCTAGTTCCAACTTGTAGGAAGTAAGAAACATCTTTCCAAGAACCACCTCTAACCACTTTACGTTTGTTAGAAGAATCTGGAACGTTTGGATTCATTGTTGAAACATATTCGTAAGCTGCTGCATCATAAGAAGAATCAGTCCATTCAGCAACGTTACCAGACATGTTGTATAAGTTGTAATCATTTGGATCGTATGATTTAGCCTCTACAGTGT
The DNA here is from genome assembly GCF_003525665.1 of Flavobacterium sp. GTDB lineage: Bacteria > Bacteroidota > Bacteroidia > Flavobacteriales > Flavobacteriaceae > Flavobacterium. Next base: position 5,257 of record NZ_DQDX01000014.1, on the reverse strand, counting down.
ATAAAGCTTGGTCAGCTGCGTAATCTCCACGATTTGGTTTAAAGTTAGCCATAAAACAACCTCTGTCATTTTTAGTATATGGTCCACCCCAAGGATAATTACCAGATTCTAAACCACCACGAGCAGCATATTCCCACTCAGCCTCTGTTGGTAAACGGAAAGAGTTAATTAAATCTCTACCACCTTTTTTACCTTTTTTCTTTTCTTTGATATAAGAATTCTTTTTAAGAGTTCTCCAAGCACAGAATGCTTTTGCTTGTTTCCAACTAACTCCAACTACTGGATAATCTCCATAAGCTTGGTGCCAGAAATAATCGTTGTGCATTGGCTCATTATAAGAGTAAGCGAAGTCTTTTATCCAAACAGTTGTATCAGGATAGATTTGAGTTTTTTCAGTTTTAATAAATTCAGAACGTTTTCCTTTTTTAGCTTGAGCAGCTTTTTGAATATCCATCCATGAATAACGGAATTCTAATTTATTAACATCTATAGTTCTTAAACCATTATAAGCCTCAGCAGCTGGCAAATACATAGAATCCATCACCTCTACGTAATATTCATCTGGATATTTTTTTGTATCTGTTATAAGTTTAATTTTCTTATTTAGTTTTCTACCTGCATACTGATCATCATCTGTACCAACACTATAATAATTCTCATACATGTATTTATCGTACGGTGTCATTTTAGCAGGATCTTGATCTGCAAAAGCAAAATTACCAATGCTACCAGCATTTCTTCCGCCAGCACCAGCACCAGGTTTTAAACCTTGCTCATCTGCTAAAATTGCTAAACGAACTCTAATAATAGAATCTTTAACCCATTCTACGAATTGACGGTATTCACTATTTGTAATTTCTGTTTCGTCCATATAGAATGATCTAACAGTAACTGTTTTTGTTGGAGCATCTTGAATATTAGCTAAATCATCATCTGATTTACCCATTATAAAAGCACCACCAGGAACTAAAGTCATTCCGTATGGTTTCTCTGGATGCCATTTTTTACCTTTAACTCCTACTAATTCACCTTTGTCTGAGGACTTACCACAGCTCACTAATAGCGTTAAAACGGATGCAAATGCAATGAACTTCTTCATATAAATTTGGGTTAATTGTGTATTCTTATTTTTGAGGCCGTAAACCTATCTATTATTTTTGAAAAAAACAATCTTTTATATCTTAAAATTTTAATTGTTTGACCAAAAATACAATTTAATGATAATTATCAAAATAAAATCATCGATAAAAAGCAAAAA
>NZ_DQDX01000014.1:420-3937 GCF_003525665.1 Flavobacterium sp. | reverse complement strand
AAAACTCGTTAATTTACTATTAATTTAAATATTTATGATAAATTTCTTACAAATTTAATGTTATTGGATTTTATAAGATTTTTTATCACTAATGTTTACACTATACTTTTACGTTGTGCTTTCCACCATCTCTCTGGAAATTCTTGATTGCAAGCAGCAAGATAATCTTCATGCGAACAGGGTAATAACGTATTCTTTTTTAGTTTATTGTGAGAATTTAAAAAAAATGGAATCTCAATCCACCAGCGTTCTGTTTTGTTACTTCTATAAAAAACGATGTCTTCACTTTCAAATGGAACCGTGTATTTAATATAATGCTCTCTGCTTCCAAATGGGTATTCGTTAGAACGGTAATGTACACCTTCAATAAAATACCAGATTATCTGTGCAACCAACATTGCTTCTTGTTTAGTACCGTTGTGATTAAAGATTCCTAATGATGAAACCTTATCGCTAATACCAGCATATCTTGACAAAGAACAAATCTCTTTTCCATTAAATCCGTTGGGTTGAAAGGTAGTGAAATTTCCTGAATCTGATGACTTTACAGATGTTAAATCTACACTTACCAAGTCGGCATCTCTAAAAACAGGTTCCGAAATCGATATATTACTGCACACTTCTCCAAGACGAAATGCATCAAAAAATAATTTTTCGATTAAATCGATCTCTTCTTGAGAGTTAAAATAGGTTTGAAAACCGATATTGCTGTAGTTAAAAAGGTTGTTTGGCTCTTCAACGATGATTTTTGTCAAGTAAGATTCGGAAGAAATAGTTCCATCTTGCTTTCCAAAATCGAATTTTGTGTCTATCGACACCATGTTTACCATTTGCTCTAAATCGTCATAACCACGATAAAGCGCATAAGTTAAATCTTGAGACCCACCAATAATAATAGGTATCACTTTGTTTTTAAGCAATCTAGAAACTATTTTTTGAACTGCAAAATAAGTGTCGTCGGTTGAGTTCCCAGGTAAAATATCTCCTAAATCAGCAATGGTTTTACTCCAATTTCCAGGAAACAAACCATATAATTGTCTTCTAATGTGAGACAAATCGACTTCTTTTGTAGTATTTTCTGCTCCTCTATTTTCTGGAACTCCAATTATTGCAATGTTGATTTTGCTGATATCCGGAAAATCCTCACTAGTATGAAACACAATTTTACTGGACAAATGCTGTGACGACATTTGTTTTAAATCTATAATTAAATCGGTTTCTAATGGTGCAAGAAAATCGAATTCCATGTATTATTTCTTTTTTGTAGTTGTTTTTTTGGCAGCAGGTTTTTTAGCTGGTGCTTTTTTAGCAGCTGTTTTCTTCGCTGGAGCTTTCTTTTCAATCATTTCTTGAACTTCGGCTAATGTTAACTTCGTTGCATCAACGTCTTTACTCAATTCAATTTTGATTTTACCTTTTGTAATTTCACTTCTTCCCCAACGTGCTTTTTGAACCAAAATCCCTTCCGCTTCCCAATTGTGGATTACTTTATCAATGTTTTTTTGAATTTTATCTTCAATTAACTCTTCGATGTCGTTTTGAGATAAATTATCAAAATTGTATTTCTTGGAAACATTGATGAAAATTCCGTTCCATTTAATGAACGGTCCAAAACGTCCTGTCCCTTTTTGAACAGCTTCGCCTTTGTAAACTGCTATTGGCGCATCGGCTTCGGTTTTTTCATCGATTAAAACTTTGGCTCTTTCTAAATCTACATCCAATGGCTCTTCACCTTTTGGAAGTGAAACAAATACTTTTCCGAAACGGATAAATGGTCCAAAACGACCTAAACTTACCTCAACTTCTTCTCCTTTATAAGTTCCTAAAGCTTTTGGAAGTAAAAATAAATTTAATGCTTCTTCTAAAGTAATTGTTCCGATGTTTTGTTCTGGACGTAAACTTGCGAATTTCTTTTCTTCGTCTTCACTATCACCAATTTGAGCCATCGCACCAAATTTACCCAAACGAACCAAAACTGTTTTACCCGATTCTGGATGTTTTCCTAAAATACGTTCACCACTTTCTCTATCAGCATTGGCTTCAACATCTTTTACATTTGGATGGAATTTATCGTAAAACTCCTGCATCATTTTGGTCCAATTGATGTTTCCTTCTGCGATTTCGTCAAAATCTTGTTCGACTTTAGCAGTGAAATTATAATCTAAAATCGCGTCGAAATTCTTAACCAAGAAATCGGTTACGATATTTCCGATATCCGTTGGAACCAATTTTCCTTTATCTGAACCCGTGTTTTCTTTTAATATTGTATCAGAAACTTTACCAGCTTGCAAGGTCAATTGAGTGTATTTTCTTTCTTGACCCTCCAAAGTTCCTTTTTCTACATAACTTCTGTTGATGATAGTAGAAATAGTTGGTGCATACGTTGACGGACGACCAATTCCTAGTTCTTCTAATTTTTTTACCAACGCAGCTTCTGTATAACGACTTGGCGGACGGGAATATCTTTCGGTTGCCGTGATGTAATTATTAATCAACTTTTCGTTGACTTTCATTGCTGGTAACATTCCTTCTTGCTCGTCGTCGTCGTCGTCATTTCCTTCTAAATACACTTTTAGGAAACCTTCAAACTTGATAACTTCTCCTGATGCTGTAAAAACTTCTTGATGATTGTTGGCTTCGATCTTCACATTGGTGCGTTCCAATTCGGCATCGGCCATTTGAGAAGCTAACGTTCTTTTCCAAATTAAATCGTACAAACGAGCTTGATCTCTATCAATATTTACTGTGTGACGCGACATATCTGTAGGACGAATTGCTTCGTGTGCTTCCTGTGCACCTTTGCTTTTATTGGTAAATGTTCTTGGCTTAGAATATTCTTTTCCGTACGAGTGAATAATTTCAGCTTGCGCTGCATCCATTGCATCTTTTGAAAGGTTAACAGAATCCGTTCTCATATAAGTTATAAGTCCGGCTTCGTATAAACGTTGCGCCAATTGCATTGTAATTCCAACTGGAAGATACAATTTACGTGCTGCTTCTTGTTGTAAAGTTGACGTTGTAAATGGTCCAGCAGGCATTTTTTTGGTAGGTTTAGTTTCTAAATCGGCTACCTTATAATTAGAACCTATATTTTTAGCTAAAAAATCTTCGGCTTCTTTTTTCGTATTAAAATTCTTTGGAAGTTTGGCTTTGAAAGCTCTACCTGCTTCGTTCACAAACTCGGCAACAACAGAATAACTTGCAATTGCTTTAAAGTTTTGAATTTCGCGTTCGCGTTCTACAATTAATCGTACAGAAACCGATTGAACACGACCTGCAGAAAGTCCGCCTTTGATTTTTCTCCATAAAACTGGTGACAATTCGTATCCTACCAATCTATCTAAAACTCTACGTGCTTGTTGAGCGTTTACTAAATTGTAATCTATTTCTCTTGGATTTTCGATTGCTTTTAGAATAGCAGTTTTGGTAATTTCGTGAAAAACAATTCTTTTGGTTTTGTTTTTATCCAAATTTAATTCTTCTGATAAATGCCAAGAAATTGCTTCTCCTTCGCGGT
>NZ_DQDX01000014.1:0-332 GCF_003525665.1 Flavobacterium sp. | reverse complement strand
CTCCTTCGCGGTCCTCATCGGAAGCTAGCCAAACCATATCGGCTTTTTTTGCTAATCCTTTAAGTTTGGTAACCAATGCTTTTTTATCTGCTGAAACTTCGTATTTGGGCTTGAATCCGTTCTCTACATCTACACCTATTTCTTTAGAAGGCAAATCGGCAATATGACCATAACTTGATTCTACTTGGTAGTCTGCGCCAAGAAATTTCTCGATGGTTTTTGCTTTTGCTGGTGACTCTACTATTACTAAATTGGTTGCCATTTACTTTTTTGTTTGTGTGGCAAAAGTAGAAGTTTTTTTTAAATATATAAGAATTGATGCGATTTTTGGG
>NZ_DQDX01000171.1 GCF_003525665.1 Flavobacterium sp. | reverse complement strand
TAAATTTGTTTTCAGTGTTTTTTTTAACGTTTGAGAATAACTATTTAAATTAAAAATAATCAGAAAAGAGAATAGTAAAAATACTTTATTGGCCATTTATGCGTTTGTTTATTAGGCAAATATAAATTTATCTACCAAACTACACAACTGAAATTGTAATAGTATTCCTAAATCTTTAATTTTTTTAATTTTTTTTATGTTTTCTTGAAAGAAAATACATATTAAAAATAATTAAATTTTCATTATAACGTTAAAAAATGCATTTTATCGACTGTTTGTGTAGAATTAATTTGACAAGACGGATATGCTTTTATAGATTTGTCATCCCAGATTTAAATTTTACCCATAAATAAGAATACCAACAAGTTATGATTATATTAAAGTTATTGATTGCGTTATTGTCTTTTTCTCCAAACCTACCGAAAGAGACAAAACCCAAAAGCATCGCAATCGCACCAGTTGTTAAGAAAGTAGTTGTTGTTTACAATTCAATAGATGCTAATAATTTGAAACTTCCAAACATAGAAAGTTTTTCATCGGCATTTGAAGGTTATAATTTATTGAAAGAACAAGGAAAAATACAAAACGATTTTTTAACTATTGTCGATTTTAGTTTGAGTTCTCAATCTAAAAGGTTGTGGGTTATTGATATGAAAAATCTAAAAGTAGTGTACAATACATTAGTTGCTCACGGAAAAAACTCGGGTTTAGATTATGCAACCAATTTTTCAAATGTAAATTCATCTAATAAAAGTAGCCTAGGATTTTTTATGACTGGCGAAACGTATATGGGTAAACATGGTTTGTCTTTAAAACTAGACGGATTGGAGAAAGGCATAAATGATAAAGCTAGACAACGAGGAATTGTGGTTCACGGTGCCGATTATGTTTCGTCTAATTTTGCAAGAAATAACAATAGATTGGGAAGAAGTCAAGGTTGTCCTGCTTTACCAGTTGAGTTGAGTAAAAGCATTATTAAAATGATAAAAAACAAATCTTGTTTGTATATCTATCATCCTTCAAGAGACGTTAATTCTTCTAGATTAATATCTTAATTTAGAATACAAATCGGCGTCTAAACAATAAATATCTTCTCTAAATTGAAGTGTTCCATTGCTTTGCCAAGCGGTCCAATACAATTGATGAACGAAAATATCATTAGGAACTTTTACAACAATTGTCTTTAATTGTGGTTTAGGAAGTACTTTCTTTTCTAATACTAAAGTTGGATCTTTGGCCATAAGTTTGGCGTATTTCTTATCAATCTCAAGCTGTTTTTTTAAACGTAACTTGTTGTAATGATTGATGTCTGTTGTGTCTATAATTCTTTTTAATGACCATTTTGTAGTGTCATTTAAAATGTGAGCAGCCATTTCTAATGGTTTTTCTAATCGAACACAACCAGAACTTAATGATCTGTAGTTTAAAGAAAAATAATCTCTGTGATTGGTGTCATGAAGATATACAGAATACTTGTTTGGGAAATTAATTTTCATTAATCCCAAGGAGTTGTTTCTGCCCGGATTTTGGACGTATTTGTATTTATTAGCGTCCGATTTTTTCCACGAATACGGACTAACTTCTTGATTCTTGTTGTTAAAAATTTGCAATCCTTTTTTTCTAAATACACCTCTATTTTTTTCGGCTTCTGGATAAATATCTTCTTTTAAAATAGTGGGTGGAACAGTCCAATTTGGATTCAAATTAATATTTGAAATTTTAGATTCTAAAATAGGAGTTGGTCTTGTGTCTTTTCCAACAACAACTTTTTGTGACAGAATAGTATCACCATCTTTAACTGCAACGATTGTATAATTGGGAATGTTAATCAATAAATAGTGATTGCCAAAATCATTTGCATACCATCGCCATCTTTCTAAGTTTGCTATAACCTGCTGAATTCGCATTTCTTTCGTGAAATTTAAAGCATCGATTGTGCTTCTACCAATTACCCCATCGGGTTTTAAACCATGTCTAGCTTGAAATATTTTAACTGCTTCCAGAGTTTTTGCATCATATAATGTTGATAAAATGGTGTCTTTTTCTTTCATATCACCCCAATAAAGAAGGCGTTTTTTTACTGTAGGAATGTAGTTATTCTTTTTGTTAGGAAGTATTCTTTGTTGTAAACCAATGGTTCCAACTTGGTCTTCGGGTAATTTTTTTAGAATCTCAAGACACGATTTTAGTTGTTTATAAATGATGTGTTGCGGTTTACATTTTTCAACTAGTTCTTCAAATTTATCATTGTCAATGCAATCAAAAAGTAGTTTGTTTAGGTCTAATTTTTTATCTTCAAGATCCCAATCGTTATATAATTTTTTCGGATTTAATTTCCCGTAACTTATGTGTTTTAGGTATAATTGAATACTTGAAGTTAATATTAAATCATATTTTACAAGAAGTGAATCGGGTAAATCGTCATATTTTTCCTCGAATGATTTTATCGAATTTATATTGTAATCTTTCGATTCTAAACCTTCATTTTCGGCTAAACTAATTTCAGAAATGATAAAATCTCTATATTTTTTAGATTCCCAAACGGTTTCATTATTATAATTTTTGTAGAAGGATTTAAGTTCTTCATTTTTATATTCATTAATATAAGTAGAATCAATTTTTATCTTTTCTTTTTCAAAAATAGTAAAGTCAATGAAAGAAGCATTGGCAGAAGAAATAGAGGTATTATTTCTCTTGCAACTCGAAAAAACTATAAGAAGTACTAGTAGGTAAAGTTTATTCATGGGCATAATGCAACTTCTTTTTCATTATATAGTGAATTCCGATATCTGCAATAGAAAAAGGAGTTCCAATTATTTCGTAACCAATTTTTTTATAAAAACCAACGGCATTTTCTCTAGCATTAAACCAAATGATTGTACCTTTTTTATTCAAAACATATTCTTCAGATTGTTTTACTAACAATTCTCCGAAACCTTTTTTCTGAAATTCGGGTAAAACTGCCATTCCTCTAATCTGGAATTGATTTTCATATTTAAAAGTACCATTATTATTTTGAAAAACCGATACAACTCCTATTAATTTTTCATCAACAAAAAGTCCGAAATGAACTGTTGATGATAAAGTATCACCATCAAATTGACAACTTTCAATAGGTTTTCCACTCCTTAAAACAGGATAACGCACGGCAAATGCCTCAATTGATGTTATGTTTTGAATTTTTATCATAATTTTTCGGACTGCAAAGAAACAGATAACAATTTAATATTAAATAATTTACGGCAAG
>NZ_DQDX01000081.1 GCF_003525665.1 Flavobacterium sp. | reverse complement strand
TTAAAAGATAAAAATTTGAATTTAATTAAAAATCAAAAACTAAAATTTCAATTGTCAAATTATTATGAAATGATGGATAAGTTGATGTCAGACATCAAAATATATGATGAAGACAAAAAAGAGTTAAAGCCATTTATTTTTAAATATTTTAAAAATTATGATTATTACAATTATAATTATGATGATTTTACCAATGTTGACGAAATGGCAAAAGACGATGTTTTTATAAATACCATTTACTACGTAATTTCAGATTATAAAATAAATATAGATTCTTTTAAAGAGGGTGGAATACCAACTTCAAAAAAACTAGTGACAGCTTTAGAAAAAGAATTTAAATTTTTAAAAGATAAAAACAACTAAAATGACGAACATTAATTTCATTCAAAGCCAAGTAAACACTACTCCAAAAAACATTGAAGCAACCTTAAAATTGCTTTCAGAAGATTGTACGATTCCGTTTATTTCTCGTTATAGAAAAGACCAAACCGGCAATCTTGATGAGGTTCAAATAGAAGCCATTGCAAAACTTTCGAAGCAATTCGACGAGATTGTAAAACGTAAAGAAAGCATCCTAAAAACGATAGAAGAACAAGGACAATTGACTCCTGAATTGAAATCGAAAATTGAAAAATCATTCGATTTACAAGAAATTGAAGACTTGTATTTGCCTTATAAAAAGAAGAAAAAAACACGTGCAGATGTTGCTCGCGAAAACGGATTAGAACCATTAGCAACATTAATTTTAGCGCAAAAAAATGACGATGTTGATTTCTTGTCAACACAATATCTTAATAAAAATGTTGCCAACGAAGAAGAAGCACTTCAAGGCGCAAGAGATATCGTTGCCGAATGGATAAACGAAAATATTGCCGTTAGACAAAGTTTACGCCGATTGTACAATAGAAAAGCTGTAATCGAAACTAAAGTTGTAAAAAAGAAAGCTGAGGAAGAAGATGCACAAAAGTTCAAGCAATATTTTGATTGGTCAGAACCTATTTCCAAAGCACCTTCACACCGATTATTAGCCATGCTTCGTGCCGAAAACGAAGGTTTTATCAAACTAAAAATCGAAACCAATCTCGATGAAACCTATGATATAATTGATGAATTGATTATCAAAAACGGCAACAGTCCATCAATTAATCACATTCAATTAGCAATCGAAGACAGTTATAAACGATTGCTTCATCCAGCAATTTCTAACGAAACGTTACAAGAAGCCAAAGCCAAAGCCGATAAAACCGCAATTGATGTTTTTGCCAATAATTTAGGTCAACTTTTACTTGCGCCACCATTAGGCGAAAAACGAATTTTAGCCATCGATCCAGGTTTTCGTAGTGGATGTAAAGTAGTTTGTCTTGATGAAAAAGGCGATTTATTGTACAACGAAACCATTTATCCGCATCAACCGCAGAATGAAAGTGCGATGGCGATGAAAAAAATCCGTTCGATGGTAAATGCTTATAATATTGAAGCCATTTCTATCGGAAACGGAACAGCAAGTAGAGAAACAGAATTTTTCATCAAGAAAATAGCATTCGATAAACCAATTCAAGTTTTTGTAGTTTCAGAAGCTGGTGCATCGGTTTATTCTGCGAGTAAAATTGCTCGTGACGAATTTCCAAATTATGATGTTACCGTTCGAGGTTCGGTTTCTATCGGAAGACGACTTTCAGATCCATTGGCAGAATTGGTAAAAATTGATGCAAAATCTATTGGAGTTGGACAATACCAGCACGACGTAGATCAAACAAAATTGAAGGAAGAATTGGATTCGGTTGTAGTTCGTTGCGTGAATTCGGTTGGAATTAATATCAATACAGCAAGTAAATCGTTGTTGAGTTACGTATCAGGAATAGGAGAGAAGATGGCCGAAAATATAGTGGCATTCCGACAAGAAAATGGCGCATTTGAAGACAGAAAACAACTTAAAAAAGTACCGCGATTAGGAGAAAAAGCCTACCAACAAGCAGCAGCTTTCATCAGAATTAAAGACGGAAAAAATCCGTTAGATAATTCGGCAGTTCATCCAGAAGCGTATGGAATTGTTGAAAAAATGGCGAAAGATTTAGGATTAAAAACCAACGATTTAATTGCCAATAAAGAAAAAATTTCGAAAATAAAACTAGAAGATTACGTTACCAAAGAATTCGGAATTCTAACGCTAAAAGACATTGTAAAAGAGTTAGAAAAACCAGGTTTAGATCCAAGAAAATCGGCAAAAGTTTTCGAATTTGATCCAACTGTAACTTCGATAAAAAATGTAAGAACCGGAATGGTTTTACCCGGAATTGTTAACAACATCACCGCATTTGGTTGCTTTGTCGATATCGGTATTAAAGAAAGCGGATTGGTTCACATTTCACAACTAAAAGAAGGATTTGTATCCGATGTAAATGAAGTTGTAAAATTACACCAACACGTTCAAGTAAAAGTAGTTGAGGTTGATGAAGACAGAAAGCGAATTCAGTTGACGATGATACTTTAATAAATCACAAAATTCCAAATTCCAACAATAGTATTGGAATTTGGAATTTTAAATATTGGAATTTACTACTTATTTAGTTTCTTCTTCTTTTTTAGAATCAGCAGGTTGGTCTTCGCCTTTTGCTGCATTTTTGAATTCTTTAACTCCAGAACCTAATCCTTTCATTAATTCAGGAATTTTTTTCCCTCCAAAAAGTAGTAAAATAACAACACCAATAACAATCCATTCAGTTGCTCCCATTCTTCCCATGATTTATAGAATTTATGCTTTCGCAGATTTTTTAATAAAATTATCCTACAA
>NZ_DQDX01000023.1 GCF_003525665.1 Flavobacterium sp. | reverse complement strand
ATTCATTATACTTTACAGAAGAGCACGAACTATTTAGAAAAAGCTTACAAGATTTTTTACAAAAAGAAGTTGTGCCTCACATTGAAAAATGGGAAAAAACAGGAACAATTGAACGCTTTATTTGGAAAAAAGTAGGAGAAATGGGCTTCTTCGGAATCAATTATCCAGAAGCTTATGGTGGTTTAAATTTAGATTTATTTTACACTGTAGTTTTTCTTGAAGAGTTACAAAAAATTAAATCTTCTGGTTTTGCAGCAGCAATGTGGGCACACGCTTACCTTGCAATGACGCACTTAAACGCAGAAGGCGATGAGCGAATTAAACAAGATTATCTAGCTCCAAGTATTGCAGGAGATAAAATTGGCGGACTTTGTATCACAGAACCATTCGGTGGAAGTGATGTTGCGGGAATGAAAACTACTGCCGTTAAAAAAGGCGACAAATACATCATCAATGGGTCAAAAACTTTTATAACTAATGGAGTTTATGCAGATTACTATGTAGTTGCTGCCAAAACAAATCCAGATGCTGGAAACAAAGGAATCAGTATGTTTTTGATGGATACCAATTTAAAAGGAGTCTCAGCAACAAAACTAGACAAATTAGGATGGAGAGCTTCAGATACTGCCGAAATCGCATTCGATAATGTAGAAATTCCAGCAGAAAATCTAATGGGCGAAGAAGGAAAAGGCTTCCCATACATCATGCAACATTTCGCGCTAGAAAGATTAATCATGGCAATAAACGCACATGCAAGAGCCGAATATGCAATAGAATATACCATTCAATACATGTCACAACGCGAAGCTTTTGGTAGAACAATAGATAAATTCCAAGCGTTACGTCACACCATGGTCGATCACGCCACAGAAGTAGAACACTGCAAAATATTCAATTACGCAGCAGTTGCAAGATTAAATCAAGGCGAATATGTAGTGAAAGAAGCCACAATGGCAAAATTAAAATCTACAAAAGTATCCGACGACACCATATATAGTTGCCTTCAAATGTTAGGCGGTTACGGTTACATGGAAGAATATCCATTGGCACGTTTATCAAGAGACAGCCGTTTAGGACCAATTGGTGGCGGAACTTCAGAAATTCTGAGAGAAATTCTATCCAAAATGATAATCGATAATCAAAACTATCAACCAGCAGTTAAATAAATTTTTAAGATTTGTGAGAAGCCAATCCAGCTATTCACTACTATCTTTTTTATAAAATTATGTTTTTCTAATATAAAAAAAGGAGCTTCCGTTGGTCGCTCTTTTTTTATATGAAAAACTATAATTTCATTAAAAAAGGATATCCGTTACTATCTGGGCTAAAATTTTTGTAGAATTTTGTTTTAAATTTAAAAATTAGTATTACTTTTGCAGGCTAAATGAGAGGAGTTGTCTAGATTATGTTAATTATACCAATTAAAGACGGAGAAAATATCGATAGAGCATTAAAGCGCTATAAGAGAAAGTTTGATAAAACAGGAACTGTTCGTCAGTTACGTGCACGTCAAGCATTCATTAAACCTTCAGTTGTTAAAAGAGCTCAAATTCAAAAAGCAGCGTATATTCAAAACTTAAGAGACTCATTAGAAAGTTAATTAAATTTTAGAATAAAAATAGAACCGCTAGTAAATAAAGTTTCATAACTTTGTTACTAGCGGTTTTTCTTTTGCGCTTTTTTGTCACATCAAGTGCAGTCGAGATGCTCCAAATTATTCAAGCAAATCTCCTGAATTAAATACATTTTAAAATTGAACAACCTACAAGCATTTCAAGAGTATCTTCAACTCGAAAAAAACTATTCGATGCATACAGTAAATGCTTATGTAAATGACTTGCTTTTTTTTAAAGAATTCCTAAAAACCAATTTCGAACAAGAAACATTAGAAGATGTAAATTACAGCATGATAAGAAGCTGGATTGTTTTTATGGTCGATAATGAAATGTCCAACAGTTCTGTAAACAGAAAAATTGCGTCCTTAAAAGCATTCTATAAATTTTTATTAAAGATTAAACAAATAGGTTCAAGTCCTTTATTGAAACATAAATCCTTAAAAACGCCAAAAATTCTACAAATCCCTTTTTCAGAAAAAGAATTAGATAATGTATTAAATGAAATTAAGTATCCAGACGGTTTTGACGGCGTTCGTGATAAATTAATAATCGATTTATTCTACACAACCGGAATAAGACGATCAGAATTAATAGGATTAAAACTTCAAAATGTTAATACTTCAACGGCTACATTAAAGGTTTTAGGTAAAAGAAATAAGGAAAGAATACTGCCAATTTTGCCAATAATTTCAAATCAAATAAATCTTTATTTATCAGAGAGAGCTCGATTAGAACAAGTTAAGGATAGTGAGTATTTTTTTTTAATGTTAAAAGGCGTTAAATTGAACGATTCGTTTGTTTATCGTCTAATAAATTATTACTTTAGTAATGTCTCCGAGAAGGTAAAAAAGAGTCCGCATATTTTACGTCACACATTTGCAACTCACATGCTTAACAACGGAGCAGATTTGAATTCAGTAAAAGAATTATTAGGACATTCAAGTTTGGCATCAACACAAATCTATACACACAGTAGTTTGTCTGAATTGAAGAAAGTGTACGGAGATGCGCATCCGAGAAACCAAAAATAATTCTCAAGTATAACCATTAATTAAATAATTATGAAGGTAAATGTAAATGCTGTTAACTTTACAATTGACAGAAAGCTAGTTGATTTTGTTCAATTAAGAATGGATAAGTTAGAAAAATACTACGATAAAATTGTTTCAGCCGATGTTTATTTGAAGGTTGAAAATACAAGTGACAAGGAGAATAAAATCGTTGAGATTAAAATTCATGTTCCAGGAGATGATTTTCTAGTAAAAAAACAATGTAAAACCTTTGAAGAAGCAGTTGAATTATCAGCAGAATCGTTAGAAAGATTGTTGGTAAAAAGAAAAGAAAAAATAAGAACACATATTTAAGAAAAAT
>NZ_DQDX01000151.1:790-6382 GCF_003525665.1 Flavobacterium sp. | reverse complement strand
ATCAAGAAAATATTTATTGTTGTAAGAATTGTAATTCTATGTTTAATTTTACTTCTTCGCTTACTAAAACGCCACCAGTTTCTAAAGCAGAATTCCAAGTTAAACCAAAATCGGTACGGTTAATTTTTCCTGTTGCATTCAATCCTACTTTGGTATTTCCCCATGGATCTTTTAATAATCCGCTTACTTCAGTTTCTAGTTTTACGGTTTTTGTAATTCCGTTTATAGTTAATTCTCCTGTTAATTCGTGGTCTTCACCTTTTTTTACTAATGATGATGAAACGAAAGTTAGTTTAGGATTTTTTTCGGCATCAAAAAAGTCAGCACTTTTTAAGTGATTATCTCTGTCTGAATTTCCAGTGTTTATTGAATCAATATCAGCTGAAAACTCGATTTTAGATGTTACGAAATCGAAGTCTTCTGTTGTGATTGTAGCATCATAAGTATCGAATTGACCTGATACATTGGTGAACATCATGTGTTTTACTTTGAAACCTACTTCTGAGTGTGTTGGATCGATTGTCCATTTAGTTGTTGCCATAATTGTATATTTTATTTTTGTTGTTATTAATTTATAGTACAAAGTTACAACTGTTGTAAAGCAGCAGCACTTAACCTAGATTAAGAAATGGTTGTTGTACTGCTAAAGTTTAGCCCAGATAGTAGCGGAAAGCTTTTTACAAAGAAGTGCCAATTTTTCTTGACAGAAAAGAGCGACCAAAGAAGCTCCTTTTGTGGCTTAGAAAAATGGTGCTTCTTTGTGAAAACTTGTAGCGTATAGCTGGATTGGCTTCTAATGCTATTGGTATAAATAAAAAAAGTGATACCTTTTACAATATCACTTTTAAGTATAGTTTGGACGAATTTAGTATTCTATGGAATCTACAATTTTTAGTAAATCCTTTTTTAAATCTTCGTTGGTTATTCCTTTTTCGGCATCGAAATTGTCGTTGAAATTTGGCAAGGAGAAACTGCCTTTAACGATTGCGCCTTGAAACGGAAAGCGATTGTTGGCAATTTCTAAAACCGAACTTCCGCCGCGAGCACCAGGAGAAGTCGCCATTAAAAGCACTGGTTTTTCCTGAAAAGTTTTTCCGTTGATGCGCGACATCCAGTCGAAAATATTTTTGAAAGCCGATGAATACGCGCCATTATGTTCGGCAAAAGAGATGATGATTAAATCGGATGCACCAATTTTTGCATAGAAATCGTGTGCTAATTGCGGAATTCCATCTTCTTTTTCCTTGTCCATGGAATAGATTGGCATTTCGAAATCGTTTAAATCTAATAGTTCAACTTTAGCATCTTTAAATAAATTGGCGGTGTAAGTTGCCAATTGTTTGTTGATGGATTTTTTGCTTGATGAAGCTCCGAAAGCGAGTATTTTTTTGTCATATTATTTGTGTAGCCAGTTTTTCATAATTTTTCCCAGTAAAGGTAATAATATAAATACCATTAATGGAACTAAAATTCCGTTCATGATTAATGTTCGAATTGCTAATGGTAGGTTTTGGATGGCGTCACCAAGTAGGAACGAAGCCAGTGTAATTGCAGGATAAATTGCAATCCAAACCATGATGGCAAATTTCCATTTAGGCGGTTGTTTCATTGTTTAAATAGTAAGTCAGTGCGCCCGAAGGACATTTTTTTACGGTTTCAATTATTTTATCGGTAGTTGAATTTTCTGGTGTTATCCAAGGTTTTTCTTTGGGTTTAAAAACATCGGGATTGTTTTTTACGCAATTTGCTGAGTGTGTGCATAATGCATTTTTCCAGACAATGGTAACTTCGCCATTAGTATATTCTTTTGTTAAGTCGTTTGAATTCATAATGGATTTTTTAAATTATAAAACATCTCTAAATTCAGGAGTTTTATCGAAAACACTTTTAGCAAATGGACAAAGCGGAATTATTTTGATGCCTTTCTGACGAGCATATTCTATTGCTTTTACAACCATTTTTTTACCAAAACCTTTTCCTTCATTTCCCGGATTTACTTCGGTATGATCGATGATTATTTTGTCGTCGCCAGCAAAAACAAACGTCATCATGGCTTCTTGTTTTCCATCGACATCAATAAAAAACACACCGTTTTTATCATTGATTTTTAATTGTACTTCGTTCATGGTTTTATTTTTTTTACCGCAAATTCACAAATTATTTTATTCGCGAATTTGCGGTTATTATTGTTTTTTCATTGAACACTGAATACTGAACACTAATTACTCCATCGGAATTTCCATTAATAAAAACTTAGCATCAGTTGAAGCTTTTATTTCTAAAGTTTCAAAATCTGTAATTCCTAATCCGTCACGAGTTTCTAGTTCTTGTCCGTCAACAGTTACAGTTCCAGAAATTACAAAAACGTACATTCCGTTTCCTTGTCTTTTTAACTGATAGGTCTTTGAGAAATCTTTGTCGAAATCGGCTAAATGAAACCAAGCATCTTGATGAATCCAAACTCCTTCATCATCGGCATTTGGAGAAAGTATTTGAGCAAAATTATTTTTTTGTTTTGTAACGTCTAAAGTAATTTGTTGGTATCTTGGCGTTACATTTTTAGTTCGTGGAAACAACCAAATTTGGAATAATTTAGTACGTTGGTCATGATTTGGATTAAACTCACTGTGACGAATTCCAGTTCCGGCACTCATGACTTGTACGTCGCCAGTTTTTATAGTTTCGGCATTTCCCATGCTGTCTTTGTGTGCCAAATCACCTTCTAACGGAATTGTAATAATTTCCATATTATCGTGACCATGCTCGCCAAATCCCATTCCGGCAGCAACTGTATCGTCGTTTAAAACGCGTAAGGTTCCAAATTGTACTCTTTCTGGATTGTACCAACTTGCGAAACTAAAACTGTGGTAAGCATTCAACCAACCATGATCGGCATGACCTCTTGTATTTGCTTTGTGTAAAACTGTATTTTTCATGATGTATAAATTTAGTAATTATTATGATACAAATTTACAATCGATGTAATGAAATGTCACTTAATGTAGATTAAGAAATCATTTTCTAAGCATTTTGCTTTTCATCTTACTGAAAAATTCGGGTGTAACACCTATATATGAAGCGATCTGTTTCTGTGGAATTCGTTGCATTAAAGCAGAGTATTTTTTGCAGAATTTCTCAAAACGTTCTTCTGCGGTCAAACTCAAATTATCCATAAGTCTTTCCTGATGTGCAACCAAAGAATTTTCGGTTAATATTCTAAAAAAACGTTCTAGTTTTGGAATTTTTTCAAACAATTCCTCTCGATTTTCGCGAGAAATAATTTCTAGTTCAGAATCTTCCAAGACTTCTATAAAAAGATTTCCCGGTTTTCTTGAAATGTAACTGTACATGTCACCCATCCACCAACCTTCGCAGGCAAAATGTAAAATATGTTCGATGATATTATCGTTGATGTTGAAGCTTCTTAGAATACCAGAATTCACAAAATAGGTACTGTCTGCAATTTGTCCTGAACTCAATAAAATGGTTTTAGCCTTGAAATTTTTAGTTTCTATTTTCGATAAAAAAATCGCTTCTTCTTCTGGAGTTAAAGAAATAATTTTGGAGATGTTTTGGATAATTGGCTTCATAACATCAAAAATACAATTTTAATTTTACAGAAATACTATCTTTGGTTTATTGATTAAATCGATTATGAAAAGCGAAAAAGAAAAAATGTTGGACGGTGAAATTTACTTCGCCAACGATAAAGTTTTAGTTTCCGAAAGAACTTTTGCCAAGAAATTATTACACAAGTTAAATGTAACCGAATATTTAATGAATGGAAATGCAAGAAACATTTTGCGTCAACTGATACCAAATGCACACAAGCGACTTTACATCGAACCACCATTTCATTGTGATTATGGTTATAATATTCATTCGGGTGAAAATGTGTATTTCAATGTCAATTGTGTGGTTTTGGATACGATGAAAGTTGAAATTGGCGACAATGTTTTCTTTGGTCCAGGAGTTCAAATTTACACTGCAACACATCCGCTTGACGCGATAGAACGACGAACGGTAGAATTCTCCAAACCAGTTTCTATTGGAAATGATTGTTGGATAGGAGGAAACTCGGTAATTCTTCCAGGTGTTAAAATAGGGAATGGATGTACGATTGGAGCTGGAAGTGTTGTGACAAAAGACATTCCTGATAATTCGCTTGCGGTTGGAAATCCTGCGAAGGTGATTAGAAAACTTAACGTATAAAAAAAGCGGAAAATCAATTCCGCTTTTATTTATCTGTTTTTTTCTTGAGGCAATAATTTGAATGAAGTTGCTACGTATTTTTCGTTTACAATTTCACCTGAAACTTCTGCTTTTCTTATTGCTGAGCAAAATCCGTCTTCGGCATGAGCATCGCCATGATCGTCTAGTTTTGTCCCTTCAACGAAATAACTTTTTCCGTCGATTCTTACAGCTAAATCACAGCCGCTTTTAGATTTCATTCCAAACTGGCATTGTCCGCAAGAAGCTTCTACAATTTGAGTTTTTGGTGTTTCTTTTTTGTCTTGTGCAAATCCTAAACTGAAAGTTAGGATGAATAATAAGGTCACAATTGATTTCATAATTAGTATTTTATAGTTATTAATGTTGCAGCATTTTTTGCCTTTTCAACCACTTCTTCAATTGGTGTTTCCAAAGTGTCATTTACTAATGAAACTCCCATTCTTCGGTAAGGTCTTGAAGTTGGTTTTCCAAAGATACGAAAATCGGTTTTTGGTAAAGCCGCAATTTTTTCTAGTCCAGAGAAAGTTGGATTTGTAGAATTTTCTGAAGCCAAAATTACAGCACTTGCTCCGTTTTTTTCTAAGGTAATTTCAAATATTGGTAAGCTCAAAATCGCACGAAGATGCAATTCAAATTCGTTGAAGTTTTGTGTTCCTGCAAGTGTAACCATTCCGGTGTCGTGTGGTCTTGGCGATAATTCTGAGAAATAAACGCCATCGTCAGCCAAGAAAAATTCTACTCCAAAAAGTCCTGCGCCACCAAGTGCTTCAGTAACTTTTTCGGCCATATCTTGAGCTTCAAATAAATCTTTATCGGAAATTCGTGCTGGTTGCCAACTTTCTTGATAATCGCCTCGTTCTTGACGGTGACCAATTGGTGCGCAGAATAAGGTTGGATTATTGTTTTGGGTTACAGTTAATAAAGTGATTTCTGAATTGAATTTTACAAATGCTTCTACGATAACTTCAACCACATCACCACGTGAACCTTCGACTGCGTAATTCCATGCTTTCTCAATATCTTCTTGAGATTTTATGGTAGATTGTCCTTTTCCAGATGAACTCATTAATGGTTTTACAACACACGGAATTCCAACTTCTTCGACTGCTTTTTGTAATTCTGATGCTGAGGTTGCGTATCTGTAATTGGCAGTTTTTAATCCGAGTTCTTTGGCAGCTAAATCACGAATTGCTTTTCTGTTCATGGTAAAATTGGCCGCTTTCGCAGATGGAACTACGGTAATTCCTTGTTTTTCGTAGTCATAAAAACGTTCGGTTCTTATGGCTTCAATTTCTGGAACGATGAAATCGGGATTGTGTTTTGCTACAATTCGATCTAATTCTGAACCATCAAGCATGT
>NZ_DQDX01000151.1:0-713 GCF_003525665.1 Flavobacterium sp. | reverse complement strand
ACCATCAAGCATGTTGATTACTTCGAAACCATGTGCGACTTGCATTGCTGGAGCATTTTCGTAATTGTCAACTGCAATAATGGTTTGTCCGATGCGTTGTGCAGCGATTACAAATTCTTTTCCTAGTTCGCCTGAACCTAATAATAGTATTTTTGCCATGTGATGTATAATAATAACTCGCAAATGTATGCGTTGAATTAATTTATAGTTTAGGGTTTGAATTAATTTTTGAATTCGAAAAACTCGAAAAGAAAATAAAACCACTGATAGTAAGAAATAATAGTCCTGAAATTGAAAAATTTAAAGCTAAATTTTTTGTAAAAGATGAAGGATAAATAAAATACAAATCCAATGATATAAGTTTATTTAAGATTAAACTAATTAGTAAGACAATACAACAATTCAGTAATGACCAACGGTTTATTAATGAAATTATAATTGAGATTGTAAAGGCGATAAATATTCCGATTAAACTTGAAATATTAGCATAAAAGGTAAATTTCCAAATGTCCGTGATGGTTATTCCATATTTTTCAGGATTTTTTAAAACAGTTTCAACGCCATTTTCAATGGTGCTATTCAAAAGTTCGATATTGTATAATCTTGAAAATGAAATAGCTGCCGATGTAAAAAAACAAGTTGCAACGAAATGTAAAATGACTTGTTTGTAGTTAATTCTTTTCATAACATTTTGATTTACCAGCATTGAATTC
>NZ_DQDX01000021.1:1072-5383 GCF_003525665.1 Flavobacterium sp. | reverse complement strand
ACCCGAAACCTTTAAACCGCGTCAGAAGTAAAAGTCACATAACTTCTCTTTTTAAAAGGTCTCACGATTAATCTTCCTTCTCTGTCAAAACGAACGTAGTTGTATACCCAATTTAGAAAAACAACTGCTTTATTTTTGAATCCGATTAGTGAAAATAAGTGTACAAACATCCAAACGAACCATGCAAAAAGTCCGTTGAAATGGTATTTTGGTAAATCTACAACGGCAAGATTTCTTCCTACAGTTGCCATTGAACCTTTATCGTTGTATTCGAAGGGTTTCATAGGTTTGTTGGCTAAAAATTTAACTAAATTTTCACCAAGTAAAGCTCCTTGTTGTAATGCAGGTTGTGCCATCATTGGATGACCTTGTGGATATTCTTCGCTTTCCATTGAGGCAATGTCACCAATGGCAAAAATATTATCGTAACCAACTACTTGATTGTATTGGTTTACTCGAATGCGTTCTACACGTTCTACTAGAGATTTTGAATCCAAACCGTGAATGGCTGCACCTTGAACGCCTGCTGTCCAGATAACTGTTGCTGTTTCAAAAGTTAAATTGGAATTGGTTGTGATAGTTCTTCCGTCGTAATTAGTTACTCGAACGTTTTTGTGCACAATTACTCCTAAATCAACCAAGAATTTTTCGGCTGCTGCAGATGATTTTTCGGACATTGTGTTTAAAACTCGGTCGCCACTTTGAATAAGGTTGATTTCCATTTTGGAAATATCTAAATCGGGATAATCTTTTTGGAGAATGGCTCTTTTCATTTCGGCAAGTGCGCCTGCAAGCTCTACGCCTGTTGGTCCTGCGCCTACTAAAACGAAATTTATTAGCGCATTTTTATCTGCTTCATTTGTTGTCAGAACGGCTTGTTCAAAATTTTCTAGAATCAAACTACGAATATTCAATGATTGCGGAATGGTTTTCATTGACATCGAATTGCGTTCGATTTCTTTGTTACCAAAATAATTGGTTTTGGAACCGGTTGCAATTACTAAATAATCGTAATGTAAATCGCCAATTTCTGAAATAATCTTTTGGTTTGGCGTATCGATTTCTTTTACGGATGTTAATCTAAAATAGAAATCTTTGTATTCTTGGATTACTTTTCGAATTGGATAAGCTATAGAACCAGCTTCTAATCCGCCGGTTGCTACTTGATATAGAAGTGGTTGAAACGTGTGGTAATTATGTTTATCGAGTAAAACAACTTGTAGGTTTTTGTTTCTAAGCTTTTTGGCTATTGATAAACCTGCAAATCCGCCACCGATGATGACTACTCGTTTTTTATCTGATTGTGGAATGTTCATTGTAAAGTGAATTTTTCTAATATACAAATTTGGTGCTTTTTACACGAATTTCACGAATTTACACAAATTATTTTTGTTTGGAAATTACACGAATTTTGATGTTTTGAAAATAGTGTTTTGAAAATCTGATTTTAGGTAAGACGATTACTGTTTAGCCCTGATTGCAATGGAAATCCTTTAATTAATTGCCTTGGGTTAAAACCCAAGGCAATTAATTAAAGATTGGAATGGAAAGCAGGAATAGGGTTTATAAAAATGCGCGGGTGATTCGCTCCATAAAAAAAATGCTTATCTTGTAACAAAATCTAGTAAAGGTTTACTAACGTATATATGAGCGAGAATTTGGAACAAACATTTGTGCAGCAATTGCGTGAAAATCAGAATATAATCCACAAGATTTGTAGATTATATACGTCTGATGGTGATGCGCATAAGGACTTGTTTCAGGAGATTACGATTCAATTATGGAAGGCTTTTCCGAAGTTTCGTGGTGATGCCAAATTTTCGACTTGGGCGTATCGAGTCGCTCTAAATACTGCCATTACTTTGTATCGAAAGAGTACGCGAAGTGTTTCTACGGTGGAGTATGAAAAGCATAGTTTTTTTATTAGTCAAGACGAATATAATAGTGAGGAAGAAGACCAAATTAAATTGATGTATCAAGCTGTGCATCAGTTGAATGATATTGAGAAGGCGTTAGTTTTTATGTATCTGGAAGATAAAGATTATACAGAAATTGCCGAAACATTGGGTATTAGTGAGGTTAATGCAAGAGTTAAAATGAATAGAATAAAAGGAAAATTGAAAAAAATATTAAATCCGTAAGGTTATGATGGAAGAGTTGGATTTATTAAAAAAAGACTGGAAAAAGAACGAAAATTCTTTTGAACAGGTATCGGAAGTGGATATTTATAAAATGTTGCATAAGAAGTCGTCTTCAATTGTGAAGTGGATATTGATTATAAGCATTTTAGAATTTATTGTATTGAATGGAATTAGTTGGTTAATTAACGATCCAAAATTCGATAAATTTTTAATATTACATCCATATTTAAATCATTTAGATACATTGAATTATATTGTTGTAATAGTATTTATCTATTTGGTTTATAAAAACTATAAATCAATAAGCGTATTAAATTCATCTAAAACACTAATTGAACATATTTTAAAAACCCGAAGAGTTGTAACTTTCTATATTTATTGGAATATAATAATTGGAAGTATTTTTGGTGCATTCGGCGCGATTGATGGATTTAATGATGCGTATTCAGAAAATCATAATGTAGTAATAAAACAAACAAATTTAGAATACTTTATAGTTATTTTCTTTACTGTATTGATTTTAATAGGTTTAGTTTGGCTTTTCTATAAACTACTTTATGGGAACCTTTTAAATAGATTATCAAAAAACTACAATGAATTAAAGAAAATTGATTTATAAAAGAAAAGTCTCGTTCATAGCGAGACTTTTTCATTAATATTCCCACTGACGTAGGCGATTTAGTTTTTCTTGTTCTTCAATTTCTTCTAAAGGAATTACTTTAAGAAACGATGGATGTTGCTCAATAGCATATTCTACTTTTTCAACAATTTGCTCGATAGTTTCATTTTCGTAGTCTATCTCGAGTGGTTCTTTTATTGTAAATGATTGAAGGATATTTTTCTTTTTAAGGCGCAATCCTTTCTTATCAAAAGACCGTCTAAAACCGTCTATAACTATTGGAACGACAATTGGTTTGTGTTGCTTGATGATATGAGCGGTTCCTTTTCTTACGGGTTTAAAAGACTTTGTAGTTCCTTGCGGAAAGGTAATCACCCAACCATCTGCTAGAGCGATTTTAATATTTTCGGTGTCGTTTGGATTTACTTCTCTTTTTTCAGTAACGTCTTTTCCTCCTGCTCTCCAAGTTCTTTCTACAGTAATTGCTCCTACGTAAGCCATAATTCTTGGAAGTAATCCTGCTTTCATGGTTTCGCTTGCTGCAACGTAATAAACATTCATCTTTGGTTGCCACAAATAACCCACATTTTTGATGTTATCTTCTCTACCCGATAGACTTGCGTTAAAAACATGAAACATGGCTACAACGTCAGCAAAATACGTCTGATGATTGGATATAAAAAGCACATTTTTATCAGGTAAATTTCTAATAATTTCAGAACCTTCTATCTGTAACTCATTAAATCCACGATAACGCCTATGAGTTATCACACCGAAAATTCGGATAAGCCATTTCTTAATAAAAAGTATATGTCCAAAAGGATTTCGTTTAAATAATCCCATAATATTCATTAGAAAATTGAAAGACAAACATACAAAAATTAAAATTTATAGAACCATTTTCAATACATCTTTTAACTCACTCAACATCATTGCAGTTGCACCCCAAACGCTATGTTCTTCAATTTGAAAAACCGGAACTTCAATTAATTTAGAGTAAGAAGTCTCTAAATTTTTATTACTAATAATAGTATCGTCTAAAAGAGTTGCTAACGGTAATTCAATAATTCCTGCAACTTCCTCTTCTTGAAGATTAAATGTTAATTCTGTTTGAGAAACTCCTAAAAAAGGATACACCAAAAAATTACTTGGCGGAATATAAATAGAAGAAAAATCTCTAATAACATGAATATCATTTGGATGAATTCCTATTTCTTCATGAGTTTCTCGTAAAGCAGTTTGTTTTAAGTCAAAATCAATCTCTTCAACCTTACCACCCGGAAAAGCAATCTGCGAAGAATGAACTCCAGGATATGAATTTCGTACAATTAATATTAAATGCGTAACTTCATTTTTAGGATAAAACAACATCATTACAGCAGCTTTTCTTACCGAGCTAAGATCATAACTATTTTCCTCCATCATTTTAACTCTTTCCAAAGGAGCCATTTTAACATGTGAAGAAATAGAAGGCAATTCTACATTCGAAACATTTGTGATAGCATTAAAAAACAAGTCGAAATTCATAGTTATTAGTTCTAATTATTTTTA
>NZ_DQDX01000021.1:449-972 GCF_003525665.1 Flavobacterium sp. | reverse complement strand
CATTTATAAATTTACCAAAAAAACACAACAAACCCAAAAAATAAAATTCTACATGTATAGTAAAGAAGAAAGTTTAAAGATTAAAAAAGAATTTTGGGTACAATTTGCAGAAACATATCCAAGAAAATGGCTTTTATACGATACAAAGATAAAAGATGTTACTTTCAAATTCTATGTAGATAATAAAAAAGCACAAGTTTTATTAGACATAGAACCAAAAGAAGAAGATAAAAGAAAAATATATTTTGAAAAAATAGAGTCTCTTAAGACTATTTTGTTAGAAGAATATTTACCAGATGCAATTCTTGAACGAAACCATTATTTAGAAAATGGCAAAATTATCAGTAGAATATGGATTGAAAAACTAAATGTCAGTCTAAATAATAAAAACACTTGGAACGAAATATTTGATTTTTTTAGTGAAACTATGACCCAATTTGAAACCTTCTTTTTCGAATACGAAGAATACATCAAAGACCTAGAAACCAATACTTAGTATAATTTTTATGGCGTGCCCCAAGGG
>NZ_DQDX01000021.1:0-196 GCF_003525665.1 Flavobacterium sp. | reverse complement strand
AAACACCATTTTCAATAAATAAACTTGTAAACTATCCATTTAGGGTAGGGTTTTCAAAAAGAAAAAGCCATTTCATTATAGTAGTACACTATTAATTACGCTGTAAATAGTAAACTTAAGTAGTAATACATCTGTTTAGATAGTATTTATTCAATTTTCCTAAACTTTTTATATAACAAAAAACCCTATCCGATAT
>NZ_DQDX01000138.1:28324-29721 GCF_003525665.1 Flavobacterium sp. | reverse complement strand
CGGTAAAGATGAGGAAGAGGTTTTTGAAAAAGACGAGTTCGACAACAACGACGAATATGATGATTATGAAGGAAGCGACAATATCGAAGCCGACGACATCAACATTGACGAATATTTAAGTGACGACGAAACTCCAGATTACAAAACGCAAACCAGCAATTACAGTGATGACGACGATGATCGTGAGTCGCCATTGGTTCAAAATGTTAGTTTTCATCAGGATTTAATCAATCAGTTGAATACATTTATTTTGACAGATTCCGATAGAGAAATTGCAGAATTTCTTGTGGGAAGCATTGATGACATGGGTTACATTCGCCGTACAATTCAAGATATTGTAGACGATATGGCATTTACTCAAGGCATTTACACCGATGAGAAAAATGTAGAACGCATGCTAAATGTTATTCACGAATTAGAACCTTCTGGTGTTGGTGCGCGCGACTTACAAGAGTGTTTGTTGTTGCAATTAAAACATAAAACACCAACCGAAAATGTTGATTTGGCGATTGATATTATCGAAAACCAATTTGATGCTTTCACCAAAAAACACTACGATAAATTACTTCAAAAATATGCAGTTTCTAATGAGCAACTTAAAAAAGCCATTCACGAAATTGAAAAATTAAACCCAAAACCAGGCGGTTCATTCACAGGAAACAATAAAATTACAGAAAATATTGTTCCCGATTTTGCCATCAGAATCAACGATGGCGAACTAGAATTAACCCTAAACGGACGAAATGCGCCATCACTTCACGTGTCGAAAGATTACCAAGAAATGATGCAAACCTATAAAGATTCGCGCGATAAATCGAATGCACAAAAAGACGCAGTTCAATTTATCAAACAAAAATTAGACTCGGCAAAATGGTTCATCGACGCCATAAAACAACGTCAAGAAACGCTATTTGTAACTATGAATGCCATCATGCATTTTCAAGAGGAATATTTCCTTGACGGCGAAGAAACATCAATGAAACCAATGATTCTTAAGGACATTGCCGATATGGTTGG
The DNA here is from genome assembly GCF_003525665.1 of Flavobacterium sp. Taxonomy (GTDB): domain Bacteria; phylum Bacteroidota; class Bacteroidia; order Flavobacteriales; family Flavobacteriaceae; genus Flavobacterium. The sequence continues at coordinate 28,704 of NZ_DQDX01000138.1, read as the reverse complement.
GCTCGATATTTCTACCGTTTCTCGTGTTGCCAACAGCAAATATGTCGACACACCTTATGGTACAAAATTGATAAAAGAATTCTTCTCAGAAGCCATGAAAAACGATCAAGGCGAAGATGTTTCTACCTTAGAAATCAAGAAAATTCTTCAAAACACTATTGAAGACGAAGATAAAAGCAAACCACTTCCAGACGATCAATTGGCCGAAATTCTAAAAGAAAAAGGCTATCCAATTGCACGACGAACTATTGCAAAATACCGCGAGCAACTCGATATTCCTGTGGCTAGAATGAGAAAGAAGATTTAATCTGAACTTGTTTCAGATTCTCTTAATAAGGAGCGAATGGCTTGGGCTTTCTTGCCATCCATTTTCCTGCTAT
>NZ_DQDX01000138.1:15792-28224 GCF_003525665.1 Flavobacterium sp. | reverse complement strand
AACTCTGTCGGAGTTAAAAAAGGATTTTCATTGCTATCAGGGCTAATTAGGTTTTGTCTTTTGTAAAATTAAAGTTTGAAAACAACTATATTTGTGTAAAAAATAATTCCTTTGAAAAAAGCACTTCCTTTTTTTTCGTACCTCTTGCACCCTATTTTCATTCCACTTATTGGAACGTTGCTTTATTTACTATTTAGTGAAAATTATTTAACTGCGCCACAAAATTACCTATTGGTTCTTCAAGTAATCATCATCACTTTTTTTCTACCAATGTCGTTTTTCTATTTGCTAAGAACCTTTGGAAAAGTAGATACCATAATGCTTTCTGACACGCAACAACGAAAAATGCCGCTCCTTTTACAAATGGCTTTAACCGTAATTTTAATTAGAGAAACCGTAACCATCGATAGATTACCCGAACTTTACTTCTTCTTTCTTGCAGGATTGTTAAGTACTTTTCTAGCTTTTGTTTTACTATTTGCAAAAATAAAAGCCAGCATTCACATGATTGGTTTGTGTGCTTTGACTTTCTTTATTGTGGGATTAAGCATTCACAATCAATTGAATATCATTTACACCATTGCAATGCTTTTTTTACTTATTGGTTTGGTCGCAAGTTCAAGACTTTACATGAAAGCACATACAATTACAGAATTAATTATTGGAATAGTAATTGGAATTGTACCGCAATTAGCTTCGTGGTATTTTTGGCTATAGAATGTAAAACATCAAACCAAGATTGAAGGTTTTCATGTCAATCGATTGACCATCAACTTTGGCATTTTTAAACATTGGATTTAATCCATAATAGGCATGGAAATTCCAAGTATTCCATCCAGTTGCGATGTAAACACCATATTGTAATTTGTTGTAATCCTCGTTTCCAGTAACTTTAATTGTTTCTCCAGAACCAACAAATTTATATTGATCATAAAATAAATAACTAAATTTAAATCCAGTGTAAACGCGCCAAAATCGGTGACTTTCTGGTGTTGAAGTTCGCCATCTTAACTCAATTGGCAAATCAATGTAATGCAACGTCATTTTGTTTTTACTGTAAATCAAATCAGCATCAAAACTATAAATGTTTTCAGAAGATGGAGAAACGCTTGGTTGATTTATCAGCAAATTATCATTGAAAATATTTAATGAATATCCCAAACCAGCAGCAATTGCCCAAGTTCTAGATTTATTAAATGGCATATCACGAAGAAATCCGACAGATATTCCAGAAGAAAATTTATTTTGACTTAAATCCTTCGGTGTATTCTGTAACTTATTGTAAGTTAATCCGATGTAAAATTGATCTTCCCTGTAAAGTGAATCGGGTGCATCAAAATCAATAGTTTTCTCTTGAGCAAAAGCACTCAATCCGAATAAAAACAAAACTATTGATTGTAGAAAACGCATTTTTTACATTTTTGCAGAGAGGATGGGATTCGAACCCACGATACAGTTACCCATATACAAACTTTCCAGGCTTGCTCCTTCAACCACTCGGACACCTCTCTAATTGTTCTGCAAATAACTATAAAAATAAGGAATAAACAAAGGAATAATTAAACCATTTCACCACGTAATGGCGTTTCAAAAATGGTTTTAAAAACATTTGGAGCCACATTTTGTCCCAATAAATACATTAATTTAGTAATTGCAGCTTCAGTAGTAATATCTTTTCCAGAAATCACTCCGATTTTCTTTAGCATCGTACTCGTTTCATATTGTCCCATGCTTACGCTTCCGCCTGAACACTGAGTTACGTTAACAACATACAAACCGTTTTTAATTGCTTTTTTCAAAATTTGAAGCAACCAATCTTCGGTTGGAGCATTTCCAGAACCATAAGTTTCTAAAACAATTCCTTTTAAATTTGGAATTGCCATAATCGCCGAAAGTACATTTTCATTAATTCCAGGAAACATTTTTACAATAACAACATTGTCGTCCATTTCTCTGTGAACAATAAATTTCTTAGTTTGCTTTGGTAAAAGTGCTGTCGAATTTATTTTCAAATGCACTCCAGATTCAGCCAAATCAGTATAATTTGGCGAGGCAAAAGCATTAAAATGTTCGGCATTTATTTTTGTAGTTCGGTTGCCACGGTATAATTTGTATTCAAAATAAAGGCAAACTTCATGAATTACAGACTTTCCTTTTTGTTGTAAAGAAGCAATTTGAATCGCCGTAATTAAATTCTCTTTAGCATCAGTTCGTAAATCTCCAATTGGCAATTGTGAACCAGTAAAAACCACTGGTTTCGCTAAATTTTCGAGCATAAAACTCAATGCCGATGCCGAATACGACATAGTATCAGAACCATGTAAAACTACAAAACCATCAAAATTCAAATAATTTTCTTCTATTATTGAAGCAATCATCATCCATTTCTCTGGATTCATATTTGATGAATCGATGGGTTTTTCGAAAGAAATTGTTTCAATTTGACAATCCAACTGTTTTAATTCTGGTATTTTTTGCAATAACTTACTGAAATTGAATGCTTTTAAAGCTCCAGTTTCAAAGTCTTTCATCATACCAATTGTTCCACCAGTATAAATTAAAAGTATGTTGGGTTTAGATTGCATTCTCGTATTTGGATTTATTCACAACCGGATTGGCATACATATTCAACAAACTTTCTACCATAAAATCATTGGTTACATCAATTTTCATTTCCAATCTTCTTTCGAATAATGATTTCTCATCTTCGGTGTAATGCCCTTTGTATTTATCGGTTTTATTCAATAAATCGTAGGCAATGTAATTGGTTGGCCACAATTTGTACGATTGCAAAATAGAATCATCAATTGCTTGCGCCAATGCCTGAACTTGCTTGTTGGTATTGTCGTTTTCTTGTGCAATTACATCCAATTCGGTATCCAAAACATCACCAACATGAATGTGAATGTGTTTCTTCTGACCAATAATTCCGCTTAGCAACGTAATAAAATCTTCATTTTTCTCTTTAACGTACGTTTCAGCTTTTGCTTCGGCCATTAATTGTGGCATTTTTAAAGCATCGGTTGGATCATATTCATACGAAATAGAAACTGGAACGATTTTTAATTTCTTAAAATAATCCATTAAATTTTTCTCGTCAGAACCCATTCCGAGCATTTTTAAAACTCCCGAATGTGTGGCGTCATTTCCATCTTTAGTTCGTCCTTCACGCTGTGCTATCCAAACCGAACGATTTTCACGAAGTAATAATTGCCCAATATATTCGGCCATTAACTTCGAACTTTGCAATAATTCGCGAGGCGATAAACCACGTTGAACCAAGAAATTTCTATTTAATTTTGCCAACGTATTCATGAAATCGCGCTTCACTAAATTGTCACCAATTGCAGAAGCCGTCATCACTAAACCATGTTCAAAAAGACAAGTATTTAACAATGAAGTATCTAAAATGATATCTCTATGGTTGGATATAAAAAGATAAGAAGTGTTTTTTTGTAGTTTTTCAAAACCAGAAGTAGACAATCCTTCAGACGATTTTTCTAAGACTTTTTGAACCGCTTGATATATAAAATTGCACTGAAAATCTCTAATAGAATGGGTTCTTCTCAATTGTTCTTTCCATACCTCATCATCAACATCTGGGAACGTAAAATCCATTATTGCTTTCATCATAGGGTGATTTACTGATGCACGAATGGCGTCATTTACCTCGGTATCGTAAAACGGACGAATTGCGTCAAATTTCTGCATTTTGGTTTTTATTTTAAGAGGAACAAAAGAACAAAAAAAATATGACTTTTTTATTATATAATGGTTAAATGCCAAAAATAGCTTTAGAATTTTCAGTAGTAATTTTAGCGATTTCTTCTATTGGAAGACTATAAATCTCGGCTAATTTTTGAGCAACTAAAAGCGTATAACTACTTTCATTTCGCTTACCACGATGCGGAACAGGAGCCAAATAAGGCGAATCGGTTTCTAGAACGATATGTTTTAAATCGATTTTATCTAAAAACTGATCTATTTTTCCGTTTTTGAAAGTGGCCACACCGCCAATTCCGAGTTTTAATCCTAATGAAATTGCTTTTTCAGCTTGAGCAAAATCGCCTGTAAAACAATGGAAAATCCCGAATAAATCCTCGCTTTTTTCACTTTCTAAAACTTCAAATGTTTCATCAAATGCATCACGACAATGAATATTTATTCCTAATTTATACTTTTTGGCTAATTGAATTTGATGTTGAAATGCATGTTGCTGAATGGCTAACGTAGTTTTATCCCAAAATAAATCGACGCCAATTTCTCCGATCGCGTAGAATTTTCTTTTTGCTAATTCCGTTTCAACATGTGCCAATTCTTCAAGATAATTTTCTTTCACGTAACACGGATGCAATCCCATCATCAAGAACACATTTTCTGGAAATTGACTTTCCAAATCGTACATTTTCTGTGTGTATGTAGAATCAATCGACGGAATAAAAAATCGTGAAACACCAGCATCAATCGCTCGTTGCATCATTTCGTTTCGGTCGTCTTGAAATTGGGATGAATATAAATGAGTATGTGTATCGGTCAGAATCATTTTCGGGTTGCGAGTTGAAAGTTTCGAGTTGCAAAAGTAGTGAAATAATATTTTCTAGTTTTAGGCATTTAAAAAATAAGAATAAGGCAACTGAATGCTATTTCTACAATTTGAATTAGTGATTTCCTACGTATTTTCGCTTTAGTTTCGTTATTTTTGTTCTTTCGACGAAGAAGAAAACAAAATACAAAATGAAAAAATTCCAAGAAATTCTTAAAAAAGAAAAATACAAAAAAATAAGCTTCAAAGTATCCAAAACGCAACACCTTTTAATCAAAGCGCGCATCAACGGAATCAAAGGAAGTTTTATTCTCGATACTGGCGCGAGCAACAGTTGTGTCGGATTTGAAAGCATCAGTTTGTTTCAATTAAAAGCTGGAAAATCCAAAACCAAAGCTTCTGGAGCGGGAGCAACCGGCATGGAAACGCAACTCGCAAAAGACAACAAACTCGAACTTGGCAAATGGAAAAACAACGAATTTCACTTAGTGATTTTCGATTTAACCCATGTAAATTTGGCACTTATTCAGCATAAAGCCAAACCAGTTCACGGCATAATTGGCGCCGATATTTTACTAAATGGAAAAGCAATTATCGATTATTACAATCATTGTTTGTATTTGAAGTAGAAGCGAATCGCTTGCGCATTTTTGCAATCCTTTTTCCTGCTGCCTTTCCTTCTCGTCCCTAAAGACGAGATTCCCTTGCATCAGTCCCGAAGCTTCGGGATAGTTTGTAATTGTCTTTTGTTAAATTATCGTTTTCTAAAAGAAAAATAGGCAATAATCGTACTTAAAAACATTAAAAATCCGCCTAAAACAAAAGGCGCACCTGCAAATTGAAAAGGTGCTTCTTTATGAGTGAAAAAGTAAAAAACGGTACTCATCATTGGCGGACCAATAATTGCCGATGCACTCATTAAACTAGAAAGCGTTCCTTGAATTTCGCCTTGTTCATTGGGTGGAACTTGGCTAGAAACTACAGCTTGCATCGCCGGACCAGCAATTCCACCAAGGCAATACGGAATTAAAAACACAAACATCATCCAACTTTGGGTTGCTGTTGCAAATAAAAACATTCCTATTGTGTACAAAGCCATTCCAACATAAATACTCTTTTCATTTCCTAGTTTTGGATTGATAACTCGTATTAATCCACCTTGAACAATTCCAACTAAAAGTCCGATTACTCCAAGAGAAATCCCGACCATTTTTTCATCCCAATTGAATTTGTACATCGTAAAATAACTCCAATTGCTATGAACCGCATGCGAAGCCACATACAATAAGAAAATCGAAATCACCAATCCAATTAACTTTGGGTATTTTTTTAAGTTTAAAAAAGCTCCAATAGGATTGGCTCTTTTAATGTCAAACTCACGTCTGTTTTCTTTAGAAAGTGATTCGGGCAAAATGAAATATCCGTAAAGAAAATTAAGCAAACATAAAACTGCCGCAGCATAAAATGGAACTCGTGAGCCAAACTGACCAAGAAGTCCGCCAATTACAGGTCCAATTATAAATCCGAGTCCGAAAGCTGCGCCAATCATTCCGAAGTTTTTGGCTCTGTTTTCATTTGTACTTACATCGGCAATATAAGCAGAAGCTGTTGTGATACTTGCACCAGAAATTCCTGCAATTATTCTACCAATAAACAACCAAGTGATGGTTGGAGCGAAAGCCAATAATAAATAATCTAATGAAAAGGCAAAAAGTGAAATTAGAATAATTGGTCGTCTTCCAAATTTATCACTAAGATTTCCAATTAAAGGTGCAAAAATAAATTGCGTCATTGCATAAGCGAAAGTCAACCAACCACCAATTTTAGCAGCTTCACTAATATCACCATGAATCAATTCTTTAATCAACTTAGGTATCACCGGAATTATAATTCCCCAACCTGTGATGTCGATTAACATTGTGATGAATATAAAACCTATTGCGGCTGACTTTTTACTTTTTTTCATAATTGAAATATATCTTATACAAATAAACAAAAAGCAATATGATTTTCTAAAAATGATTTTGTTAATTTGAAAAAAAATAAAACCATGAAAAAAATAATTGCATTAATTTTACTAATCAGTTTTTCAGTTTCTTCTTGCTCAAATGATAATGAAACTCAAGAGCTGCCTCAAGGATTGACAGTAGTGGTTAATGGCGCTACAAAGGTTTTTAACATTGTTTCTATAGAAGAAACAGTTTATGGAGAAGGAACTCCAAGTGAGTATTCTAGCTTAATTTTAAGAGGAGAAATAGCAACAAACAGTATTGAAAGAATTGTATTTACTTTTAGAAAAGGAGTTACTGGTAAAAATGCATTTGGCAATATGTACTACGTAGATAATGAAGATAGAGAGTATTACTATTTTTATTACAATGAAGATGAAAGATTTATTATCAATGTAATTAAAAATGATTTCTCTAACTTACTACAAGGGAAATTCTATGGCAAGCTATATGAAAATGGAGGTCCAACAGAAATAAATATGCAAAAGGGAAGTTTCAATATTCAATATTAAGTAAAAAAAAGCCGTTTAGATATTTCTAAACGGCTTTTATATTTTAACGCAATTTGATTTACAATTCCAATGCTTTTTTAGCATCGCCATTCATCAATAATTCTAATGGATTTTCTAATGCTTCTTTAACAGCTACTAAGAAACCAACAGACTCACGACCATCAATAATTCTGTGATCATAAGAAAGTGCCACGTACATCATTGGGTGAATTTCTACTTTACCATTTACAGCAATTGGACGCTCAATAATATTGTGCATTCCTAAAATTCCTGATTGTGGCGGATTGATAATTGGTGTAGACAACATACTTCCGAAAACACCACCATTTGTAATTGTGAATGTTCCACCAGTCATGTCATCAACAGTGATTTGTCCGTCACGAGATTTTATAGCTAATCTTTTAATTTCTGCTTCAATTCCACGGAAAGATAATGTTTCTGCATTACGAACAACAGGAACCATTAAACCTTTTGGCCCAGAAACTGCGATTGAAATATCACAAAAATCATATGATGTTTTAAAATCACCATCAATCATTGAGTTTACATCTGGAAACAAAGACAAAGCTCTTGTAACTGCTTTTGTAAAAAACGACATGTAACCTAATCCTAATCCGTTATGTTTAGCTTTGAAAGCATCTTTATATTCGTTACGAATTAAGTTGATTGGTGTCATATTAACTTCATTGAATGTAGTTAACATAGCAGTTTCGTTTTTGGCAGCAACTAATCTTTCTGCTACTTTACGACGTAACATTGAAAGTTTAGTTCTTTCTGATCCACGATTTCCACCAGTTGGAGTTCCCATTGATGGTGTTGCGTTTACAGCATCATCTTTAGTAATTCTTCCTCCTTTACCTGTTCCAACTACTTCTGTTGGTTGGATATTTTTTTCTTCTAATATTTTTTTAGCTGCTGGAGATGGCGTACTTGTTGCATAAGTTTTCTCTGCAACTGGAGCTGCTTTTGGAGCTTCTACTTTCGGAGCTTCTGCAACCGGTTTTGCTTCTTCTTTTGCTGGAGCTGGAGCATCACCTGATGGTTTTGCTGCACCAGTATCGATTAAACAAACTACTGCACCAACTGCAACTGCGTCACCTTCTTCTGCTTTTAGCGTAATTATTCCGCTTGCTTCTGCTGGTAATTCTAGTGTTGCTTTGTCTGAATCTACTTCAGCAATTGCTTGATCTTTTTCTACATAATCGCCGTCTTTTACTAACCAAGTTGCGATTTCTACTTCTTTTATTGATTCGCCTGGTGAAGGCACTTTCATTTCTAAAATCATATTCTTTTAGTTTATTGTTCGTAGTTAATTGTTTATTGTTATTTGTTTGCGATTAATGCAGCACCACAAACTATAAACTATAAACTTTTTTATCTAAATAAATTTTTATCAAAAACCATTCTTATTGCATCGGCGTGACGTCTTCTATCTCTAGTATGACTTCCTGCTGCTGGTGCTGCGTAGGCTTTTAATGATGCTAATCTCCATTTTACTAAATCGAAATTCATTAACATAAAGCTATAAGCTCCCATATTTTTTGGCTCTTCTTGTGCCCAAACATAATCGTCTGCGTTTGGATAACTTGCAATAATTGCTTTTAATTGCTCAACTGGCAATGGAAATAATTGCTCAATACGAACCAAAGCTACGTCATTTCTTTCTAATTTTTCTCTTTCGGCAAGAATATCATAGTAGAATTTTCCTGTAACAAAAACTAGTGTTTTTACTTTATTCTTATCTACAGAAATGTCATCGATAGTTTCTTGGAATTCACCATTTGCCAATTCGTCTTGCGTTGAAACACACAATGGATGACGCAATAAACTTTTTGGTGAAAATACTACTAATGGTTTACGGAATTTCGTTTTCATTTGTCTTCTCAACAAGTGGTAGAAATTGGCTGGCGTTGTACAATCGGCAACGTACATGTTGTGACGTGCGCAAAGTTGTAAATAACGTTCCATTCTAGCAGATGAGTGTTCTGCACCTTGACCTTCATATCCGTGAGGCAATAATAGAACAATTCCGTTTTGGTTGTTCCATTTGTCTTCACCACATGAAATGTATTGGTCAATCATGATTTGTGCACCATTAGAGAAATCTCCAAATTGAGCTTCCCAAATTGTTAACGCGTTCGGATTTGCCAAAGCATAACCATAATCAAAACCTAAAACTCCGTATTCTGAAAGGAAAGAATTGAACACATTGAACTTTCCTTTTTTATCTGAAATCGAATTTAAAAGAATTACTTCTTCTTCGCTATCTTCTACTTTTACAACGGCGTGACGGTGCGAGAATGTTCCTCTTTCAACGTCTTGACCTGAAATTCTAACATCGTAACCTTCTGTTAAAAGCGAACCATAAGCTAATGCTTCTGCTGTTCCCCAATCGATAACATTGTTGTCATACATTGTTTTTCTATCGGTAACAATTTTCGTTATTTTGTTGATGAATTTCTTATCTGCTGGTAATGTTGAAATTTCGGTTGCTATTTGATCTAATTTCTTTTTATCGAATTTAGTATCGAATTTCTTAAGCATTTCATCGTCAGAAACTTGAACAAATCCATCCCATTCATCTTGCATAAATGGCGTGATGATAGTTAAATCTTTTTTACGAGAAGCCGTTAGATTTTCATCTAATTTATCTTTGTATTCGTTTTCTATTTTGGTAATGTAGGCTTGATCTACGATTCCGTCGATGATTAATTTCTCTGCATAAATGTCTCTTGGATTTTTATGACGAGCAATAATTTTATATAAAACTGGTTGTGTAAAACGCGGTTCATCACCTTCGTTATGACCGTATTTTCTATATCCTAATAAATCGATGAATACATCACGACCAAATTGCATTCTGAAATCTAATGCAAATAACATCGCGTGAACTACAGCTTCAGTATCGTCTGAATTTACGTGAAGTACTGGCGATAATGTAACTTTAGCAACATCAGTACAATAAACAGACGAACGTGCATCTTGGTAATTAGTAGTAAATCCAACTTGGTTGTTGATTACAATATGGATTGTTCCTCCAGTTTTGTAACCGTCAAGTTGTGCCATTTGAACAATTTCGTAAACAATTCCTTGTCCAGCAACTGCTGCGTCGCCGTGAACGGCAATTGGCAATACTTTAGAGAAATCGTCTGGGAAATATTTATCTTGTTTAGCACGAGTAATTCCTTCAATAACAGCTCCAACTGTTTCAAGATGCGAAGGATTTGGCGCTAAATTGATATTTATTTTTTTACCCGATTTGGTTTTTCTTTCAGAAGTTAAACCTAAATGGTATTTTACGTCACCATCAAAATATTCTTTATCGTAATCTTTTCCGTCAAATTCTGAGAAGATGTCTTGTGTAGCTTTTCCGAAGATATTTGCTAGGATATTCAATCTTCCTCTGTGAGCCATTCCCATAACGAAATGCTCTACTCCTTTTTCGGCAGCAGCTTCAATTAATGCATCTAAAGCAGGAATGATACTTTCTCCACCTTCAAGTGAAAAACGTTTTTGACCGACATATTTAGTATGTAGGAAATTCTCGAAAGAAACCGCTTCGTTTAATTTTCCAAGAATGTGTTTCTTTTGTTCTGGATTGAAATTTGGAAGATTATCGTTGATGTTGATTCTGTCTTGAATCCACTGAATTACTTCTGGCTTCCTCATGTACATGTACTCAATACCAATATGTTGGCAGTACACATTTTTGAGATGCGTTATGATTTCTTTTAATGTTTGAGGTTGCTGTCCAATAACTTTAGCAGCATCAAAAACCGTATTTAAATCGGCATCTGATAACCCAAAATTAGTTATATCTAGATTTGGCTCATAAGTCCTTCTTTCACGAACCGGATTGGTTTCAGTAAAAAGGTGACCACGTGTTCTGTAACCATCAATTAGTTTAAGAACATTGAACTCTTTTTGAATTTTATCTGAAACTACGGAACAATCTTGATTTTCAGTTGCATAATTTGCCAACTGTTGCCCAACATTCTCTTCGTTGTATGTTGTCATTCCAAAATCGAAACCTTGAAAGAAAGCTCTCCAACTAGGTTCAACAGAATCTGGATTAAGTAGATATTGATCGTATGTTTGCGCGAAAAACTCGGTGTGTGCTGCGTTTAAAAAGGAAAACCTATCCATAATTTAGATAAAATATTCGTTGTGTTAAAAAAATTTATGCAAAAGTAAAATAATTATAACAATCTTTCAATGTTTTTACTACTTTTATGTCGCTAATTAACTATATATAGAAGCATGGAAAAGAATACTTTACAGAATTTAACAAAAAGATTAACATTTCTATTTTTTATCGGTTTGAGTTTTACTATTTCGGCACAACAAATGCCAGAAAACAATGCAAAAAGTGATTTTTGGAGTCGCGTGCAATTTGGCGGCGGATTAGGATTAGGTTTTGGAAATGGATTTACCAATATTGCTGTTGCGCCAAGTGCAATTTATAATGTTAATGAGTATTTAGCTTTTGGAGCTGGACTGCAATACAGTTATTTAAAACAAAGAGATTTTTATTCGTCTAGTCAATATGGAGGAAGTTTAATTGGTTTAGTTAATCCAATTCCTGAAATACAATTATCGGTTGAATTAGAGCAATTACGTGTAAATGTAAATTATGAATCAGAGAATTTTTCAGATAAATTTTGGAACACTGGATTGTTTTTAGGTGCTGGTTATCGTCAGGAAAATTTCACTTTTGGTGTACGATATAACGTTTTATTTAATGAAGATAAAAATGTTTATGGCGATGCTTTAATGCCTTTTGTAAGGGTTTATTTTTAGACTTATGAATCGCAAATAACTAAAAGTTTGCGTAAGCAAACACCAATAAAAAAAGCGATACCAGATGTTACTGCTAAAAAATAAAATTTAAACACATGAGAAAATTAATTGTTATTTCGTTCTTATTCGTGTGTATTGTAAGTTTCGGACAAAACAACACTACTAATTACAGATTTTTGCCAAGTTTAGCATCGGTGAATGTTAAGCCTGTTTCGTTTCAGATTAATCTGGGTATAAACAACTGGCTTTCTAAAAAAGGGAACCTTTCGCTTTACAATCCGATTACCAATTTAAACGATAATTATTATGTTCTTGGCAAAAGTTATAGAATGAGTAATACCAAATCATTTTCTATGTATGGATTTGAAGGACAACGTATTGATTCTTTCAATCCGAGTGGTACTAAAGATTTGGGAAGTGCATTTATTTTTGGAGCGATAAATACAATTTTGGATAAACTTTAATGGTTTTATTCTAAAATCACAAAATCATTTACATAATCCTGAATGAAACTTTCTTTAAATTTTTTCAAATAAATATATGCCAAAATATTTCATCCTTTTATTCT
>NZ_DQDX01000138.1:15266-15568 GCF_003525665.1 Flavobacterium sp. | reverse complement strand
GTACAGATACAAGTACAGTTTTTGGAATTTCTACAAATAGCAATTATTTTATGAGAATAACCAACAACCCAAATGGCAGTCAAAGTGCTCTTGTATACGACATTAGTTCCTTGAAACAATACCATTATTACATAAAACCAGCAGTTTCAGAAATTGGTGAAACTATTTTTAATTTTGAGTACATTGATCAAAGGAATTTTAAAAGATCAAAAAATGGAAAGTATGATTTTGAATTTAAAAGCGTTTCAACTACTGATAATATTGAAAATGTAAAACTGCAGTGTCTTACTAATATTGAAAAT
>NZ_DQDX01000138.1:12733-15187 GCF_003525665.1 Flavobacterium sp. | reverse complement strand
TGTCTTACTAATATTGAAAATAGGAAAGAAACCAAAAAATATGATTTACAAATTAAAAAATCTGATGTAAACTACTTTTATTTATTTCGTGTTGCTTGCATGCATGCTCTTGAATTCTTGCCAAACTTTAACTATGAAAACCCCGGAATTGTAACTAGTTGTGTTTCCGAAAAAAATTCTTCTGTATTTAATCTGATAACATTTGAAGATGCAAATTTGTCTGTAACGCTACCTAGCAATTAATTCAAATGAAATCCAAACTTTCTTCACTATTTATTTTATCCATCACTTTTATAGTATTCACAGTTGTTGGAACTATTTCTCATGAATATGGTCATATAATTGTTGCCAAATACTTGGGATATGAAACAGAACTTCATTACGGAAGCATGAATTATGAAGACACTTCATCTGAATTAAAATTAGCTGATTCATTGGTAAAGAAAAATGAAAAAGCAATTTTAAACAAAAAAGATTTTCCTGATAAAGAAAAATTGGATAAACTTTGGAATACTATAAGTTTTAAACACTTAATGATCACCATCGGCGGACCAGTTCAAACCATCCTTACAGGAACAATCGGATTCATTTTGCTATTATTCAGAAGAAAAAAAATTCTTGAAAACGGAATGAAAATCCTTGATTGGCTGTATGTATTTTTATCACTTTTTTGGCTCAGAGAAGTCTTCAATTTAACAATGTCTGTTGCAAGTGCACTATTAAATGGAAAGAAAAATTATTTTGGTGGCGATGAAAGAAAAATTGCGATTATGCTCGAAATTCCCCAAGGCAGTATTGCAATTCCTTTAGCTTTAATTGGACTTCTAATTGCTTTATTTGTAATTTTTAGAATCATCCCAAAAGAGCAAAGATTGACTTTTATAAGTAGTGGATTTTTGGGCGGAATAGCCGGATTTATTCTTTGGATGCGGATTTTAGGTCCGATTGTGATGCCCTAGTTAATATCTATTTCTAAACCAAACTTTCATCCATTCGCGTTTTAAAACCAAGAAAGCAACTTGCCCAGAAAGTTCAGCAATATCCGATCCATCGAGTTTTTTAACTTGATCTTCTGGAACATCAATAATGTAAAGCAGGTTTAAATATTCGGCAAACTTATATTGAATCAGTCGATAAATTTTCTCGTGAAGTTGAATCTTTAATTCGTCTGGAGTTGTGCTTGAGTGAAAATCTATTGGTTCATTGGCCAAATTGAAATCCTTGTTTATTTGCTCAATCAATTTGAGGTATAAATTTTCTTTTTCTGCTTCAGACAGTAATTGGTCGGTACTTATTGGTGCTACAAACATATTCAATTCCAAAATTAAAATTCCAAATTCCAAACTTTACAGAACGATCCCATTGGAATTTGGGATTTAAATATTGATTTTTTACTACACTTTTCTGCCCATTAAATTTTCTCCAAAAGAGCGCAAGATGTCTTTCTTCTCGTTGTCAATTCCTATATTTTGTAAGGTATCAAATGCTTTTAAAGTATACTCTTGAATAGCTTTTTTAGTGGCATCAGAAGCACCAGATTCATTAAAAATAGCTTTAACCGATTCTATTTTATCAGTATTATCCTCGGGTTGAATTGAAAATAAATGCAACAATTGCTCTTTTTGATTATCGTCAGAAAATTCTATTGCTTTTAGATATAAATAGGTTTTCTTGTTTTCAATAATATCGCCACCAACTTGTTTTCCGAAAGTTTCTGGATTTCCAAAAGCGTCTAAATAATCGTCTTGCAATTGAAACGCCAATCCTAAATTCAATCCGAAATCATAAATCAAATCGGCATTTTCTTTAGAAGTTTCGGCTACGATTGCGCCCATTTTCATTGCTGCCGCAACTAGAACTGCGGTTTTATATTCAATCATTTTTAGATATTCTGGAATAGTGACATCATCACGAGTTTCAAAATCTACGTCGTATTGTTGTCCTTCACAAACTTCAAGCGCGGTTTTGCTAAAAAGCTTTGCCAAATCTCTAAAAACTTCGGTATTGTATTGTTCAAAATATTGATACGCCAAAATCAACATGGCATCGCCAGACAAAATCGCGGTATTCACATTCCATTTTTCGTGAACCGTTTCATTTC
The DNA here is from genome assembly GCF_003525665.1 of Flavobacterium sp. GTDB lineage: Bacteria > Bacteroidota > Bacteroidia > Flavobacteriales > Flavobacteriaceae > Flavobacterium. Next base: position 13,086 of record NZ_DQDX01000138.1, on the reverse strand, counting down.
CTCTTCGCAACGGCGCATCATCCATAATATCATCATGAACTAACGAAAAATTATGAAAAACCTCAACTGCCAATGCCGCTGGAAGTGCCAATTTAAAATCGGCATCAAATACTTCAGCACTCATTAAAGTCAGCACTGGTCGCATGCGTTTTCCGCCTAAATCCAAAATATAATGAATTGGCTCATAAAGATTTCTAGGCTCTTTAGTTTCGTATTGCGACTGTAAATAATCGGAAATAAATTCTTGGTACTGATAAATAGAATGCATAAAAGTAATTTTTGGCTAATTTACGTTATTCCATCAGGATTACAAAAGTGAATTTTTATCGAAATGTTAAATTTGTGTAGATACT
>NZ_DQDX01000138.1:10636-12619 GCF_003525665.1 Flavobacterium sp. | reverse complement strand
TAAATTTGTGTAGATACTTTGGAAACTATTTTGGTATCTAAAGTTTCCATTATACTTTTGTCAAATAATTCAAACTTAATTTTCTTAAAAATGACAATAACTAAATGGAATTTGAACACCAATCAATCTGATTTCATGATTAGAGCGAAAAACTCAATTATTGCCTACTTAGACAGTTCATTCAATAAACTTGATAGCTCTATTGACATTGAAAACAATCAGCTTACTAATGCTAATGTAGAATTTGTATTGGATGTAAATAAAAAAGAAGGTAAACTAGAACACATTGATAGTAATTTAAATTTAAAGGATTTTATTGATTCAAATCAGTATCCATTGGTGACTTTTAAATCTACTTCATTTGAAAAAGTTAATAATGACATCAATTTTGTCAAAGGAAATTTAACAATAAACAATATTACAAAAGTGGTTGAACTCGATGCTAAAATTGCTGCTTCAGATTCAAATCACCAATCATCTAAAGTACTTATAGAAATTATAGGAGAAATTAATCGTAAAGATTTTGGATTATACTCTAATTCAAATCAAGAAAATAACGGATTGTTAATCGGCTCGAATATTAATATCACAGCCAATTTAGAATTTGAAACCAAAAATTAACACGATGAAAAAAAAGATAGTAATAATAGGTGGCGGATTTGCAGGATTAAACATCGCAAAAACACTTTCGAATGTTGAAAATTTCGATATAACATTGGTTGACAAGGTAAATTATAACTTTTTCCCACCGTTATTATATCAAGTAGCGACTGGATTTTTAGAATCGTCTTCGATAAGTTATCCGTTTAGAAAAATGTTCTCAAAATCTAAAAACATCCGTTTTTGGCTAGGAGAATTGATGGAAATAAATCAATCCGAAAATAAAATTACACTTTCTAATGGCGAATTAAATTATGATCATCTAATAATTGCTACTGGAACTACAACCAATTATTTTGGGATGGAGAATGTGAAGCGAAATGCTATTGCCATGAAAACGCTTGAAGAAGCATTGAACATGAGAAACATTTTGTTGCAACGTATCGAGGCAGCATCGATTTCTAAAAACCCAGAGGAGCAAAAGCAATTAATGACCATCGTTGTTGCTGGTGGTGGACCAACTGGTGTAGAATTATCGGGAATGTTTGCCGAAATGAGTAAAAATATCATTCGAAAAGAATATCCAGAATTAGAACACATAACAAATACCAAAATTTACTTAGTTGATGGAGCGAATGCGCTTTTAGGTCCAATGAGTTTAAAATCGCAACAATATACTTTAGAAGCCATTAAAGAATTGGGTGTGGAAGTAAAATTAAACGCACAAGTTATTGATTTTGATGGAGAAACAATTTCATTTAAAGATGGATCAACCATTAAAACTAAGAACTTAATTTGGGCAGCAGGAGTTACTGCAATGCGTTTCAATGGTCTATCGGAAGAAAGTTATGGAAGAGCAAACCGATTAATTGTGGACGAATTCAACATGGTAAAAGGAACAAAAAACATTTATGCCGTTGGCGATACTGCATTCATGGAAAGCGACAAAAGTTTTCCAAATGGTCACCCACAAGTTGCTCAGGTAGCGATGCAACAAGGTAAAAATCTTGCTAAAAACCTACTGAATTTAGAATTTAATAAACCTAAAAAAGTATTTATTTATAACGATAAAGGTTCAATGGCGATTATTGGTCGAAGTAAAGCTGTTGTTGATTTACCAAAACCAAAAATACATTTTAAAGGAACAATTGCGTGGCTAGCTTGGCTTTTTGTTCATCTAATGTCATTGTCAATGCCGAGAAATAAAGTAAACACCATTTACCATTGGGCATTGGCTTATTTTACAAAAAATTCTTCCCTTAGAATGATCATACGACCAGACAAAAAATAGTAGTGTTAAATTTATGTAAATACTTTGGAAACTATTTTTGTATTCAAAGTTTCCATATTACATTTGCATCCGAAAATAGATTACAATAGAAA
>NZ_DQDX01000138.1:0-10567 GCF_003525665.1 Flavobacterium sp. | reverse complement strand
CAAATAAAATTAAAAAAATAATGAAAGAGAAAATCATCAAAAAAGCGACTGACATGTTTTTGAAACTTGGTTTCAAAAGTGTGACCATGGATGATATTGCAGGAGAAATGTGTATTTCCAAAAAAACGATTTACAAATATTTCAGCAACAAAGAAATGCTAATTGAAGAAGGAACAGAAGTTGTTCATCAAAAAATACATGCTTTGATGGATGAAGTAGTTTCACAAAATCATAATGCCATAGCCGAAAATTTTCAACTAAGAGAGATGTTTAAAGAAATGTTTCAATCATTTGATCAATCTCCAGCGTATCAACTAAAAAAACATTATCCGGAAATTTATCAAAAAATGATGGCGAATGAAATTGAAGATTGCAGCCAAATGTTTAGACAAAATATCCAAAAAGGAATTAAACAAGGATTGTATCGCACAGAAACCGACGTTGAAGCAGCCGTAAAATTTTATTACACCTTAATTTTTTCAATAAACGAAAATACTCGATTAGAAAAAGAAGCATATGAACTGGAAGCTAAAGCGCTTGAATATCACACAAGAGCCATTGCAACACCTGAAGGAATTACAGAACTAGAAAAACATCTACTTAAATTAAATAAATAATTATCAATCAATGAAAAACAAAATAATACTAACCTTGCTTCTTTTTGCATCAATCGTGCAAGCGCAAGAAGAGAAAAAAAGCTACTCGTTTAGCCTAGATCAAGCTGTAACGCATGCTACGACCAATAATCGATCAGCAATCAATGCAAATCGAGACATAGAAATGGCTAAAAAGAAAAAGTGGGAAACTACAGCTGCTGGTTTGCCTCAAATTAATGGATCTATTAGTTATCAAAACAACTTTGAAATTCAAAAATCATTAATTCCAGCAGAAATTTTTGGTGGACAACCAGGAACTTTTCAAGAAGTGGCTTTCGGAACAAAACACAATGCAACAGGAAATTTATCCTTAACCCAATTGTTGTTTGATGGATCGTATATTGTAGCGTTACAAGCGTCTAAAACGTACCTTCAGTTTTATGAAAACAGCAAAAAGAAGACCGATATTGAGGTTAAAGAAATGATTATCAACTCCTACGGAAGTGTTTTGCTAGCTGATGAAAGTGTTCAAATTCTTCAAAAAAACAAAAAAGTATTAGAGAAAACTTTATTTGATACTGATCAAACCTTTAAAAACGGACTTATCGAAGAAGAAAATGTTGAGCAACTAAAAATTACTTTAGCTTCTGTAAATAGTAATTTAAACTATGTTACTAGACTTAAAGACATTAGTTTAAAAATGTTGAAAGTAAATTTAGGAATTGAAATCGAAGACGAATTAACATTGACCGATAAATTGGACGATTTAACTCAGAAAAATCTCGATTTAGCTCTTAAAAGCACCGATTTTAATGCAACAAGCAACATCAATTATGTTATCACTCAGAATTTTATGGAACAACGTAATCTTGAGGTGAAACTTGAAAAAAGTAAAGCGTTACCGTCATTATCTGCTGGATTGAATTTTGGTTACAACTCCTTTGGAAATAAATTCACGTTCTTCAACTCTGACCAAAAATACTTTAATTATTCTAATTTAGGAATCACTTTAAACGTTCCAATTTTTAGCAGTTTTGCAAGAAGTGCAAGAACGCAACAAGCACAAATTGCATTGGAAAAAGCCAAAACTGATTTAACAGAAACAGAACAAAAACTGAAACTTGCATATCAAAATGCTAAAAGCGATTATGAATACAGCATTGAACAATACAACAGTTCTAAAGAAAGTTTGGGATTAGCAGAACGCATCGAAAACAAACAACAAATTAAATTTAAAGAAGGACTTTCTAGCAGCTTTGATTTTACTGAAGCACAAAGACAACTTTATTCTTCACAACAAACATATTTGCAAGCAATGGTTGATGTAATCAATAAAAAAGCAGCATTAGAAAAAATAATAGGTAACCAATAACAAACAGAATAATCCAAAATAAAATGAGAAAAATACTTTTAATAACCGTTTTATCGCTGACACTATTTTCATGTTCTAAGAAGGAAAATACAGCAAGTATTGATGATTTAATAAACGCTAAAAACGTTAAAGAACTTCAAGCTAAGAAAGCTTTAATCCAAGCAGATTTAGCCAAAATTGATGAAGCTTTAGCAACATTAGATGTAAAAGTTGACGAGGCATTAGTTTCTGTAATCGCTGTAAAAGACACTACTTTCAATCATTATCTTGAAATTCAAGGAAGTGTTGATACTAAAGAAAACATCTTAATTCAACCAGAAATGCCTGGAACATTAGTTTCACTAAATGTAAAAGCTGGACAAAAAGTTTCTAAAGGTCAAATTCTTGGTCGTGTTGACGATGGTGGTTCAAGCCAACAAGTAGCTAATTTAGAAACACAATATCAATTAGCAAAAACAACATTCGAAAGACAGAAAAATCTTTGGAACCAAAAAATTGGATCAGAAATTCAGTATCTACAAGCACAAACGCAAATGATTAGTTTACAAAAATCGGTTGCACAAGCTAAAGCGCAATTATCTAAAACAGTTATTAGAGCGCCATTTTCTGGAACAATTGACGAAGTATTTGTAGAAAGAGGTCAAGTAGTTGCTGCTAGTCAACAAGGTTTAATGCGAATTGTAAACTTAGGAAATATGTATGTTTCAACATCGGTTCCAGAAACTTATATTGGAAAATTAAAAGTAGGAACTGAAGTGGATGTTTTCTTAACTTCTCTAAATAAAACATACAAAGGAAAAGTGCGTCAAGTTGGAAACTTTATCAACCCAAACAACAGAAGTTTTGGTATTGAAGTTGGAGTTCCAAATCCGGATAATTTATTGCGTCCTAATCAAGTTGCCAAACTTAAAATCATCGATTACACTACTAAAAATGCAATTGTTGTTCCAACTAATGTAATTCAAGAAGATGGAAAAGGAGACAAATTTGTATTCACAGCTGTAAACGTGAATGGAAAAACTGGAACTGCTAAAAAAGTTCTAGTTAAAGTAGGACAATCATCAGACAACGTAACCGAAATTTTAAGCGGATTATCTTCTAGTGATGTAATTGTAACAGAAGGTGTAAACGCTATTTCTGACGGAATGAAATTGAATTTCTAAAAAAAGTTTATGAGGTTAATGGTTTATAAGGTTAAAAGTTCCTTCTAAACTCTTAAACTTCTAAACTCTTAAACAACAAAATATGAGTCATCAAAATAAAGAATTCGGAATATCAAGTTGGGCAGTTGACAATCGTGTTACTGTTTATATCTTGACCTTATTAATTGTTATAACCGGTGTAATTGCCTACATAACAATGCCGCGTGAAGATTTCCCAGAAATTATCGAAAATAAAGTGTACATCTCATCTGTTTTCCCAGGAAACTCAGCCGAAGATGTTGAAAAATTGATTATTAAACCTTTAGAAAAAGAGTTTAAAAACATTTCTGGAATCGATAAAATTACTTCTAGTTCGTTTCAAGATTACGGAATGATCATCGTTGAATTTGGCGATCAAGTTGGAATTGAAGAAGCCAAAACTAAAATCAAAGACAAAGTCGATGTTGTAAAAGCAGATACCGATTGGCCGAATCTAGACAACGGAAGTAAAGTAGAACCTAACGTATTTGAATTAAACATTTCGGAAGAAGTGCCTATTTTAAATATCAACTTAAAAGGAAATTATACTACGCAACAACTTAAAAAATATGGTGAATTGCTTCAAGATGATATTGAAGAAATCCCAGAAGTTAAAAAAGTTGACATTTTAGGTGTTGATGATAAAGAAGTAGAAATTGCAGTTGATATATTCAAAATGACTGCAGCCCAAGTTTCTTTTGATGAAATTCAAAATGCTGTGAAATATGAAAACATGACACTTTCGGGTGGAAATTTGATTTCACAAGGTTCAAGAAATAACATTAGAATTGTTGGTGAAATAAAAGATCCAAAAGAACTGGAAAACATCATCGTAAAATCGTTCGGCGGAACGGTTTACTTAAAAGATATTGCCGTTGTTAGCTTTAAAGAAAAAGAAAAAACAACTTATGCTCGTGAATCTGGGAAAGAAGTGGTGATGCTTAACGTTAAAAAACGTTCTAACCAAAATATGATTTCTGCGATTGAGCAAGTAAAAGAAAAATTAGAAAAAGCTAAATCATCTTATTTGCCTTCTAATCTTGAATTGCAGTTAACTAACGACCAATCATCAAGAGTAGAACACCAAGTAGACGAACTTTCCAACCACATTATTTTTGGTATTGTACTGGTAATGATTGTGTTGATGTTTACTATGGGATTGAGAAACTCCTTGTTTGTTGGAGCAGCAATTCCGCTTTCTATGTTGATGGCATTTAGTATTCTTTCTGCTTTCGGATTGACCTTAAATACAATGGTTTTATTCGGATTAGTAATGGGATTAGGAATGCTCGTTGACGACGGAATTGTGGTGGTCGACAACGTATTTGCCAACATGCAAAAAGGAATGGATCGAGTTACGGCTTCCAAAATTGGTATTGGAGAAATTGCTTGGCCAGTAATTTCATCAACAGCAACTACATTAATGGCGTTTTTACCGTTTCTTTTGTGGCCAGGAACGATGGGTAAATTTATGAAATATTTCCCAATAACCTTAACTGTAACATTGACCGCTTCATTATTCGTAGCAATGGTCGTAAATGCGGCTATGACTGGAGGTTCGATGGATACAACTGATAAAAATGTTTCTAAAAGATCGGCTAAATTATATTCGATTATTTTTACAGTAATTGCAGTAATTTTTGTTCTTATCGGAAATATTTATGACTCTAAATTATCAAGAGCAATTGGTCACTTGGCTTTAATTTCTTTAGGATTAATGTGGTTGTATAAATTAAAATTATACCAATGGACACAAGATTTTCAGTACAGTTTCTTTCCGAAAATGGAAGATAAATACAAAAATTTCTTAGCCAAAATCTTAACCGGAAAAAGAGCATGGTTTGCCTTAGTGGGAATTATCGGATTGTTATTTTTCTCTTTCATCTTGCTTGGAATTTTCCCAAGAAAAGTATTGTTTTTCCCAGATAATATTCCAAATCAAGTTATCGCTTACATTGAATATCCGCAAGGAACAGATATTGCTAAAACCAACAAAGCAACGTTATTTGTAGAGAAGCAAGTAATTGGTATTTTAAGCAAATATGTTGACGGAACTAACAAAGAAAACTACTTAGCAGAATCAATTGTTTCGCAAGTTGGTGTTGGTGCAGGAAATCCAAATGTTGATGCAGGTTCGGCATCTGAAACTCCATATAAAGGAAAAGTTACCGTAAATTTCTCTGAATTTAAATTTAGAAAAGGAGTAAATACAGCCGATGTTTTAGAAGAAATTCGCGCCAAAGTAAAAGGAATTGCTGGAGCAACGGTTACGGTTGAAAAAGATTCAAATGGTCCGCCAGCAGGTTATCCAATTAGTATTCAGTTAACCGGAATTGATTATGATGAAATGTTGAAAGAAGCCGATAAAATGATCGCTTTCATCAATGCCAAAAATATTCCTGGAATTGAGAGACTTAGTGTTGACGTAAACAAAGAAAGTCCAGAACTTGAAGTAAAAGTAGACAGAGTAAGCGCCGGAAGTTTAGGTGTTTCTACTGGTCAATTAGGATTCAATTTACGTCGTTCGGTTTATGGTCAAGAAATCTCAACTTATAAAGAAGGTGACGATGATTACAACATCACAATGCGTATGCAAGATGATCAGCGTAAAAATGAAAATGTATTGTTCAATCAATCCATAACATTTAGAAATCAAAACAATGGTCAAATGATGCAAGTGCCAATTTCTGCTGTTTCACAAACAGAGAAAACTACAACTTACAATCAAATTAAAAGAAAAAACCAGAAAAGAATTATGACGGTTTATTCTAATGTATTGACTGGTTTTAATGGTGATGAAATTACAAAGCAAATTCAAACTGAATTAACTGGTTACAAATTACCAAAAACAGTTACTTATTCGTTCTCTGGAGTTCAAGAGGAACAAGGTAAAAACCAAAATTTCTTGATGAATGCGCTGTTTTTAGCATTAGCCGGAATTACAATTATTATCGTATTACAATTTAACTCGGTTTCTAAAACAATGGTTATTTTGTTTACTGTAATCTTAAGTTTTAGTGGTGTTTTCTACGGATATGTTATCGCCGGAATGGATTTCGTAATCCTAATGACGATGATGGGAATCATTTCACTCGCCGGAATTGTGGTGAAAAACGGAATCGTATTAATGGACTTCTTCGTGCTTTTATTAGACAAGAAAGTAGCCGATAATAAATTACAAAGTCACGACGATTTATCGTTAGAAGAAATAAAAGAAGTAATTATTGAGTCTGGAAAATCACGTTTACGTCCGGTTTTATTGACTGCTTTAACTGCGGTTCTTGGATTAATTCCGTTAGCAATCGGATTAAACTTTGACTTCTTCGGATTAATAACTGACTTAAATCCGCACTTATTCATTGGTGGAGATAACGTAATATTTTGGGGTCCATTAGCTTGGACAATCATCTTCGGATTAACTTACGCAACCGTGCTAACATTGGTAATGGTTCCAGTTATGTTCTACTTGGTAAAACGAGTAAAATATAAATTAAGAGACAGAAGAGAATCTAGAAAACTTGCAATTGAAGAATAAATAAGTATTGATTAAACTAAAAAGCTCCGAACTATTTCGGAGCTTTTTTTATTTAAAATTGTAAACCAATCCAATTCCTAGTACTTGTTTCAATTGGAGTTTTGGACCCACAGTGATTTGTTCTCCAGCAACTTCTTCTTTAGCTTTTATATCGTCGTCATATATTAAATGTGCTCCAATATTTGCTCTAACATATTCATTTACTACCAAATCCAGTTGAATCTGCCAATCAGCATCTATATTCCCAAAATTATTGATATAGTCCGAGTACAAACTCAATCTGTTTTCAAGATTAACGTTCTTCCAAACTTCTCTTTTATGATAACCTGTAACCAAAACTCCAAGTTCTGTTCTTGACATTTTACCTTCTTTAATCAAATTGCCATCCAAATCATATTCGGCTTTTTGAACTCCAAACGCACCTTCATTGGCCAATCTTTGATCGAGAACCAAAGTGGTTTTCTGAGTTAATGGCGATAGATAAACGTTGACTTTCTTTTCTTTATTAGAATATTCTGCACCAATTCCTGTAAAAATGTACGCTGGTGCAAATGGTTTAGAAATTGCTTTATCGGTGTTTGGATAAGCATATCCGTTGGTAAATTGCGTATTAAAATTAAATTTTGCCGAATGATACCAATTAGAAATCGTGTCTTTTCTATAACCAAAAGTAGAGTTGAACTGAAAAGCATCATCTGTTTTTCGCAACTCAACACCATCTTGTTTGTTGACACCATATCTTACAATAAGTTCATTCACCCATTTAATTTTATCGGTAGAATATTTTCGAATAAAATTCCCTTTCAACAACCCAGAAACCGAACTATTTCCTCCAGCATTCCAATTCATAAAAGCAATCTGACTAATGTCAAATCCAATAGTGTTTTTGCCTTCCCACTTCGAAATAGTATCAGGTAACTTGGTTTGAATTTCTTGCGAAAATGAGATTTGTGTAAATAATAAAATTACAGAAGATTTGAGGAAGAATCTCATGGTATAAAAAGTTAAAAGTTGCGCAAAAGTCGTAAAATCAAATAGTAGAAAAAAGCTTTTCTAAACTTTTAACGTCAATTTTACAGATTTGTTGCAACTCTTCCACTGTTCCATGTTCGATAAAATCATCAGGAATTCCAAGAGTTTTTATGGTGTTTTTATAATTATTTTCAGATGCAAATTCGATAATTGCAGAACCAAATCCACCTTTGATTGCGCCATCTTCTATAGTTATTATGATGTCAAATGAATTGAAAATTTCATGCAACAATTTTTCGTCCAAAGGTTTTACAAATCCAAAATCATAGTGAGCAATTTCATCAGCATTTGAAACATTATCCAAAGCCAAACTCACATTATTCCCAATAAAACCAGTTGATAAAACTGCTGTTTTAGTTCCGCTTTTCAGCAAATGAGCCTTCCCTATTTCAATTTTCAAAAAATTGGAATTTGGAATTTGAATTTTGGAATTTGAATATTTTCCTCTTCCGCGCGGATAACGAATAGCAATTGGATGATTTAATCCTAAAGATGCAGTATATAAAATGTTTCGCAAATCAATTTCATCTTTTGGAGCATAAATAATCATATTCGGAATACATCGCAAATATGCCAAATCAAAAACTCCGTGATGTGTTGCACCATCTTCACCCACTAATCCTGCTCTATCCAAACAAAAAATCACAGGTAAATTCTGCAAAGCCACATCGTGAATTACTTGGTCATAAGCGCGTTGCAAAAACGTAGAATAGATATTGCAAAAAACCACCATTCCTTGAGTTGCCATTCCAGCTGCTAAAGTCACAGCGTGTTGTTCAGCAATTCCAACGTCAAAAGCTCTGTCTGGAAAAGCATCCATCATAAATTTTAAAGAACTTCCACTTGGCATTGCAGGCGTAATTCCAATGATTTTTGGATTATTTGTAGCCAATTCAACTAAAGTCCAACCAAAAACATCTTGAAATTTTGGAGGTAAATGTTCTTCCGATTTCGGATGAATTTCACCAGTGTTTTTGTCGAATTTTCCAGGTGCGTGATATTTCACTTGGTCTTCTTCGGCTTGTTGCAAACCTTTACCTTTAGTAGTAATTATATGTAAAAACTTTGGTCCTTTTACTTTTTTCAATCGCTCCAATTCTGAAATCAATGCTTCAAAATCATGTCCGTCAATTGGTCCCGAATAATCAAAATTCAACGACTTAATCATATTATTCTGCTTCGGATTTTTTCCTTCTTTAACCGAAGTCAAATAGTTTTTTAAAGCACCAACACTTGGATCAATTCCGATAGCATTGTCATTCAAAATCACCAACAAATTTGCATCAGTAACTCCGGCGTGATTTAATCCTTCAAACGCCATTCCGCTCGCAATTGAAGCATCACCAATCACCGCAATATGATGTTTATTTTCGCCTTTCAACTGAGAAGCAATCGCCATTCCCAAAGCCGCAGAAATAGATGTTGAAGAATGTCCAACGCCAAAAGTATCGTAAACACTTTCACTACGTTTAGGAAATCCAGAAATTCCTCCAAGTTGACGATTGGTATGAAAATTATCTTTTCGTTCAGTTAAAATTTTATGACCATAAGCTTGATGACCAACATCCCAAACTAGCAAATCATTTGGCGTATCAAAAACATAATGCAAAGCAATTGTCAATTCAATCACACCAAGACTTGCGCCAAGATGACCTTCTTTTACAGATACCACATCAATAATAAAATCACGCAATTCTTTAGACAATTGCGGCAATTGCGATGGTTCCAATTTTTTTAAATCGGATGGATTGTTGATGTTTTGAAGTAGATTTTCTGACATTTAGCAAAGGTACGATTTGAAATTATATTTTTGAATACTTTTGATAGGCATTATTTTTGTTGTAATTTGTATATTTGTAATTCAAAATCATTTAGATATGACCACTTTCACAATAAAAATTAACGAACGCACAAAAGCAGGAAAAGCTTTTAGAGCAATGACGGAAACTTTTTTTAAAGATGCGAAAGGAATCGAAATTATAGAAAACAAAGAGGAAAAGGAAGATGAAATCTACAATCCTGAATTTGTGAAAATGATTTTAGAACGTGCTGAAAGCATAAGCGATCCTGAAAAAAGAAAAAATTGGAAAGAAATTGATCCTAATAATTTATGGGAAAGTTTAGGATTGAAGTAGAACCTTCTGCACAAGTTGAAATTCAATTTCATCTTAAATCAGGCAACAAAGCTGTTATAAAAAAGCTTGAGAAAATCTTTAAAGAATTAGCAGAAACTCCCTATTCAGGAATCGGAAATCCAGAAGCTTTAAAACATGATTTATCAGGACTTTGGTCAAGAAGATTAAGTCAAAAAGACCGATTAATTTATAAAGTTGACGAAGATGTTGTCACTGTTTTCGTAATTGCTGCTCTCGGACATTATTCAGATAAATAAACTTCAATAATTCCTTAATGGAAAACATTTTCACCGACGAATACTTTATGAAAAAAGCTTTGCAAGAAGCCGAAACTGCTTTTGAAAAAGGTGAAATTCCTGTTGGAGCTATTATTGTAATCGATAACAAAGTCATTGCAAGAAGTCATAATCTCACCGAATTATTAAACGATGTCACGGCACATGCCGAAATGCAATCGATAACTGCTGCTGCTAATTTCCTAGGCGGAAAATATTTAAAAGATTGTACTTTATATGTTACGCTCGAACCTTGTCAAATGTGTGCTGGTGCTTTGTATTGGAGTCAGATTTCCAAAATTGTTTTTGGTGCTCGAGACGAACAACGCGGTTTTCAAACTTTGGGAACAAAATTACATCCAAAAACTCAAGTAAATCAAGGAGTTTTGGCTCAAGAATGTGGCGACTTGATGAAACGTTTTTTTGCCGAAAAAAGAAAGT
>NZ_DQDX01000156.1 GCF_003525665.1 Flavobacterium sp. | reverse complement strand
TTTTAAACTATAAACTTTTAAACTATAAACTTTTAAACTTTTAAACTATAAACTTTTAAACTATTAACTTTTAAACTTTTAAACTAATACCTATCTTTGCACGCTTAAATACAAAACTACTATGCAACTTTCGGAACAAGAAATCATTAGACGAGAAAAACTTAACGGTTTACGCGAACTTGGAATTAACCCTTATCCTGCAGATTTATATCCTGTAAAGGACACTTCTAAACAGGTGAAGGAACATTTTGAAGACGGTAAAAAGGTGGTTCTTGCTGGTAGATTAATGAGTGTTCGCGACCAAGGAAAAGCTTGTTTTGCCGAATTGCAAGACAGCGAAGGTCGTATGCAGTTGTATTTTAACAGAGATGTAATTTGCGAAGGCGAAGATAAAACGCTTTACAATCAGGTTTTTAAAAAACTGACTGATTTAGGTGATTTTATTGGTGTTGAAGGCGAACTTTTTACTACAAAAGTTGGTGCTCAATGTGTGATGGTTAAAAATTTTACTTTTTTAAGCAAAACACTTCGACCGTTACCTCTTCCAAAAGTGGATGAAGAAGGAAAAGTACACGATGCTTTCAATGACGCCGAATTGCGTTACAGAATGCGTTATGTGGATTTGGTGGTTAACCCAAATGTGAAAGAAGTTTTCGTAAAAAGAACGAAGCTTTTTTCTGCCATGCGAAATTTCTTTAACGACGCTGGTTATATGGAGGTTGAAACTCCGATTTTACAAGCCATTCCTGGTGGTGCTGCGGCACGACCATTTATTTCGCACCACAATGCTTTGGATATTCCTTTGTATTTGAGAATTGCGAATGAATTGTACTTGAAACGATTGATTGTTGGTGGATTTGACGGTGTTTATGAATTCTCGAAAAACTTTAGAAATGAAGGAATGGACAGAACGCATAATCCTGAATTTACTGCTATGGAAATATATGTAGCCTACAAAGACTACAACTGGATGATGGAGTTTACCGAAAACTTATTGGAACATTGTGCCAATGCTGTAAACGGAACTACAGACGCGACTTTTGGTGAACATAAAGTGAGTTTTAAAGCGCCTTATGCAAGAGTTACGATGACCGATGCTATCAAAAACTTTACAGGATTTGATATTTCGGGTAAAACGGAAGCAGAACTTTTTGAAGCAGCAAAATCAATGGGAATTGAAGTGGATGCTACCATGGGTAAAGGAAAATTGATTGATGAGATTTTTGGAGCTAAATGCGAAGGGAATTTTATTCAGCCAACGTTTATTACTGATTATCCTAAAGAAATGTCGCCGTTGTGTAAATCACATAGAGACAATCCTGAATTGACAGAGCGTTTTGAGTTGATGGTTTGCGGTAAAGAAATTGCCAATGCGTATTCAGAATTGAATGACCCAATTGACCAACGCGAACGATTTGAAGCTCAAATGGCACTTTCTGAAAAAGGTGACGATGAAGCTAACGGAATTATAGACGAAGACTTCTTGAGAGCTTTAGAATATGGAATGCCACCAACGTCTGGATTGGGAATTGGAATGGACCGATTAATCATGTTCTTGACTAATAATCCTTCTATTCAAGAGGTGTTGTTTTTCCCTCAAATGCGTCCAGAGAAAAAGCAAATCGAATTGACAGAAGATGAAAAATGGATCATCGAAATCTTGAAAGCAAATGAAGGAATTTCTATTGGTGATTTAAAAGAGAAATCGGCTTTAAGCGGCAAAAAATGGGATGCTGCAAGCAAAGGCATTAGCAAACACGGATTGATGAAAGTAGTGGTTACTGGCGATGCTAAAATTGTAGAATATTTAGGAAAGTAAATTGCTTCTTTAAACGATATAAGTTAAAATCCGTTTAGTAATTCAAACGGATTTTTTTTGTTGGCTTTTTAATATATTTGTTCTAATTAAACCTTTATTAATAAGCAAATTTCTGGTATTTTTACGTCTAAAATTGAAGGCTTGTGAAAAAATCAAAAGTTGATTATATTTGTCAATGCAAAACCATTTAAAACATGAACTACAAAATGTCCTTTCAGGAAAGAGCGAAATTAGGTTTGGAAGAACTGTCCAATCAATCGCCTGTTACCTTGTTGATGGCGAGAAAACAAGCAAAGTTGCTGAAAATGAAAAGCACTTCAAAAATCAAGAAACAAAGAGGTTAGAAGAATATATTTCTCAGGAAAAATTATGGATAAAAGAAATTGATTTATCCCAATATGTAAGTGAAGGAGCTGAACAGAAAGTGTATCTAAAAGACACTGAACATGTTTTAAAACTGAACGACTCTATTTACTATAATTCGTGGAAAGATTATCTATACAACTTGTTACTTCACAATTATTTTTTCCCAGACACTGCGTACGAATTAGTTGGTTTTACCAAAGATAATGAAATTTTATACGCCGTAGTTCAGCAATCTTATGTTTCAATAACTTCAAGTACAGATTTGACAAAAGTTAAAACATTTCTAACTATGAATGGGTTTGTAAACAATCGGAATAATGATTATTATAACCCAGAATTAGGAATAATACTTGAGGACTTGCATGACGAAAATGTTTTGACACGAAACGAAGTTTTATACTTTATTGACACTGTATTTTACTTAACTGATGAATTTTGGAAATCATAGCGCTATTTCCGTTTTTGTAATATCAAAACAATCCAATAAAAAACATTCCCACCTAAAAGAAATCCGTTTGGTAATTCAAACGGATTTTTTTGTGAACTATTTCTACCACGGTATTTGACAAATACTACTTTTGGAATTAATTATATCACAAGGTTTTGATATATTTGTTTTAGTAAACTTACGCACATAAGCTAATTAGCAGCAATTTTTCGACAACTACAATTTTTAAAATGAAAAGCCATAAAACAAAACTAATCGTATTAATCAAAATTTTAACAATAACAATTAGCGGATTTTTATTATTACTATCATTGAATAACAATGCGTATTACATTAAAAATGGGCAAGATTCATTAGGATCATTTGGACTTATAGCTTTCTTACTAGGTTGGATGAATCTTTTTGGTGCTGGAATTTGTTGGCTAGCTAATCCACTTTTAATATTTTCATGGATATTTCAAATGTCGGGAAGTAGAAAAAATTCATTTGTTCTTGCAATTTTGGCACTATTTTTCTCGCTACTATTTTTACTGTTTGGAAATGTATTAGTAAATGAAGCTGGACAACATAGCGAAATAACGAGCTATGGAATTGGATACTGGTTATGGTTGGGAAGTTGCGGAATAAATTTGATTGGAACTTTAACGGTTTATTTTTGGACGAAAGAAACTGGTGCTGACAGCCATTTCGCCCAATAAATAGTTTCATAAAAACAATCCCACCCAAAAGAAATCCGTTTGGTAATTCAAACGGATTTTTTTGTGAAGTATTTTTAACCACGGTATTTGAGAAATAATTGGTTTGAAATTAATTATATTGGTTGGTTTTGATATATTTGTTTAAGTAAACTTTTGCTTATACGTATCAAGAATATGTGATAGGCGAAAGTTTGTTTCGTATATAAACTAGGTAGCTGCAAGCTTAAAAGAACTACAATTGAAATTACAATCTATGAGAACAACAATATACTGTTTAATTACGCTTATATCAATTTTAATCATATTAATTTGTATTGACTTATCGACAGGAATATGGTACTGGAATAAGTTAAACTTGAAATTTGATTCAAGTGAATTTAATAACGTTGTAACACCTTTATTAACTATGGTTGCGACGCCAATTTATGCATGGGCATTGTACACAACAATAAAACAAAACAAAATTACGCTTAGCCAAAATCTCAAACCATTTTACGAAAAGGAAATTGACAACTTAGTTTTAAAAGGAAAAAAAATCAAATTTGAAGATTCCAAACTTTTTGGCAAGAAGAAAATAAATGCTCTTAATTTTGTCAAGTATATTAGTAAATGCTTTGTCAATCTTTCTCTAAATGAGCAATATAGGGAAGATTATGAAAATTATAAAAAGGGTAAAAAGTTCACCAAAGACTATTTTTTTTCAAGAAATTACATAGACGAATTAATGTTCATTTCAAATTTCACTATGGGAATTGGCGGAATATTTTTCTTCCATTCAGATATTAGCTCTTTGATAAATAAAATCAAAGTTTCGAAATTAATAAAAGAAGATAAAGATTTGTTGAAGACGAGGATTTATAGTGAATTTCTTGCTCAATATATGGCATTCATTGAAATTGATATTAAGCATAATATTGCTCCCAAATTTCCAGACATTTATCCTAGCCAAAAATTAGCAGAAATTGAATTTAAAAAACTATCAGAAACTGGACTCAATGTTACATATAAATCTTTAAAAAAAGAATATAAAGCCATCACCTAAAAGCGATTTCGAGAAATGTTAAGTAACACAATAACAAACGATATGAAATTAGACTATATAAAAACAAAAAATAGAGAAAAACTTGGGGAATATTATTTTCAACAAGGATTATCATTTTTAATAGATAAAGAGTTTGAAAAAGCATATGAATTTTTTAAAGAATCATTAGATTATATAACTTGTGATTGTTCATTCATTTCATTGATAAAAAAGAATATACTTCCTATTAACATCTTTAATGATATTGAAAATGGTAAAGTTAATCATCATCAATATTTTTTTGTAAAAGGAATGATTTTATCGTATTGTGACAAGAAAGAATTTACCTATTTAGCTTTAGAATCAATAGAAAAATATTTAACCAAAGAGAATAATGAATATGGTAATTATGTAAAAGCGAAAATTTTGTTAAGCCTAGAAAAGAAAGATGAAGCATTGGAGTATTTTAAAACAGCTTTAAATTTATCAAATAATTCAAGATTAAATTACAGAGTTGGAAGATACTTATGTGAAAAACAAGACGAATCTGGTGTCATAAATTTATTCTATTCATTTATTGAAAATCCATCAAGTTCTTGTTGTTTAAGGGAACTACATTTTGGAATTAAAAGTAATTTACAAAATCTAAAAACATCATTAGAATCTGTTGAAAACAATCTTGTTGAAAAATTTATTTCCTCAAATTCTTGGTTGGCTTCTAATGCATATGAAAAAACATATCTAGCACAAATTGAAGATATAAAAAACATAAAGATAATTAATGATTTTTTATCTTTCTTACATTACAACAAATGTGTTATATTAAACAAAACTGATGATATTGAAGAAATTTATAGAAATAAATATGGAATCGATAAATATGAAAATTTTGAGGATTCATTTGATGATGATAATGGTAGCTCATTTAATGACGAATATTATGATGACAATTTAGATATGGATCAACAAAGTCCAGAATTTTGGGATAGTCTATAAATTACATCGTCCAAAAGCCTTGTTTGGCGTAATAGCTCGTTTGTCTTTCTTGGAAAATACTCTGAACTTCAGTATTTATTATTATATTTTTCATTAACTTGCCGCTACATCGCCAAGAGGCAGAACGTTAGCAGAAATATTAAAAAAAACGAAACTTGAAAAAAGCAAACAAAGAAATAAAAAACCAATTCGATTTTTTTAATGAATTAGTTTACACAGATAAAATTATTTCAGATAATGAAGTAATTATGCATCCGAAAAAAAGTAATGCTTTTTGGCTAAATGGTCAATCTAATGTACAACATTCAACAATTAGCGAGGATATAATATTTATGATTGAACAAAGTAAAAGAGACAATAAATATGGAATAAAACTTCGTTGCACAAATTTTATAAATGAACCATTTTTCAGATTCGATTCAGATGGTCCTGCCCATCGAAACGAAGACCCTAATATTCCGCTTGATGAACAATTAATCAAAACTCCACATTTCAATTCATTCGATGAAAGCGGAAATTACATAGCTTATCATAATGATACTTTAAAAAAAGAAAATGAAGCAATAATAATTGCTAATGATATAAATTTTGGCATCTCATTATTTTGTATGGAGACAAACTCTAAATTAAAAGACAATAATTTCCCTACTCTTGTTCAATTGATTCCTGAAATTGAATTTCCAGAAAATAATAATATTAACTTTGACAACATTAATTTTGAGTAATGGATAATAAAATTTTTATAGAGCAAATAAAAAAGTCTTTTTGTAACCTAACAAGTTTCAAAGAAAGAGATAATGCTTTAGAAATCATTACTGCATTTTCAACAATAAACAATAAATTTGTTTCTGTTTTTCTAACATTTACTAATAATAAAATAGTAATAACTGATAGTGGTTGGATAGATCAAAATTATTATGAAACTCCTTATTTTGAAGAATCTGAAGATTTAATTAGACGAATTATTGGCTCATATTTATTGAGCTATAACGTTAAATCAACTTTAGACAAATCTGGTGTTGAATATTATTATAAAATCTGCAATAAAGTTGAAGAAATTCCAAGTGTAGTTTTTGATTTGGCAAATTTCATTGTTGGAACAGTTAACTCTTATTGCATTCAGTATAAAGACGAAAAAGAAGAAAAAGAAAGAGAAACATTTAAAAGTGATGCTAATACTTTTTTAAAAGTATATTATCAAGAAGAAGTAAAATTAAGACACTATTTAGATGATTTCAAAAACATAAAATTCAACGCAATAATTAGTAGAAATTCAAAATTAAATTTAATTACTTATGTTACTGGTTCAACTCAAAATTATTTTGAAAATGATTTGAGAAAATCTATTGTAAATTTTGAAATTGCATTAAAATCAAAATATGGAGCATACATAAATGAAAAGATAACCATCCTAAATGATCAATCTGAAGGTTATTCTCCGGAAAAGTCGTCTTCTATATTTCAACTTTTAAATGAGAAAACAACTAAAGAACCTGTAAAGTGGTCTGAAAAAGAAAGGATTTTAGAATACATTTAAAAAATACTTCTGCTATCAAAGGTTTCACGCAACAAATAATAAAAAAAAAGGATTCGACCATAAAATCGAATCCTTTTTTGTTTTATAATGCATAATTAAAATTCACGCTCCATCGGTACTTGGCTTCTACGTTGCCGCCCGAGAGGTTTTGGTTAATGGGTAGCATGGCATTGGCGCCAAAGGAGAATTTGTCTTTGCCTATTTCAAAACCTATTTTACCCATGAAAATATCGCCTGAGGTTTTACGAACGCGCTGGTTGTATTGGTAATTGCTGTCGTACACTTCGCCTGCAACACCTACTTGTGGCACAATAGAAAACTTAGCTGTTTCGTGTAAATAAAACAAGGTTGATGCATAATTAAACTGGTTTCCAAAGCGGTAGTTCTTTTGGTTTTCGGTTTTAATGACGTAATTGAGTAGGGAATTTAGTCCGAATTTCTTTCTTTTTATGATGTATTCTGTTGCTAGCAGATAATCAAGACTTCCGGTGCCTACTTGGTAACTTGGGTTGACGCTTCCGTTGTTGGCTTCGTCAAATTTCCCTATTGGAAGTTTAAATCCGCCTCCAACTTGCAACGTGTGTACAAAAACAGTACTGTCTTTGTGGGTTTGATACAATTGGTACATGGCCAAAACCGTGATATCGCCCAAACCACTGATGTTTTGCTTACCAGTTGGCGTTTCGCGGTTGTGAAAATGATACGGAACCAAAGCCGAAACTTGTATTTTCTTAGTCAAAGGAATTCGTGCCCAAACTTGAATGGTATTGAAGTTTTCTTCATTCCAAGGCGAATTGCTGTACAAACCATCGGTACTTCTATAAGCTTGATTGAAGTAGCGAACGCCCACAAAATTGGAGTTTAGCATGGAGGCAAAACCCATGCTTCCGCCACTTGCCGAGCAGCCACAAGCATCGCAATCGTCTACTAAAGCGCTATTTTCAAACAAATTGTAGTAGTTTTTGAAATTGAAATTAGGAACAGAATCTTTTACCGATGCGTTTGCCCATTGAAAGGCGATGGTGAAAAGTAATAGGTATTTTTTCATTTTTTTTTATTCAGAAAATCGAGTATCGTTTAAGAACTGATTGTCGGTTAATGTTTTTAGGAACGCAATAATTTTCGCTTTTTCAGAACTCGTTAACGGAATTCCGAGTGTTCCCGAATTGTTTAAACTTGCGTCTAAGGTTGGCGAATTTACAACACCGCTAGAGTAATGATTTAAAACATCGTCCAGCGTTGAAAAACGTCCGTCGTGCATGTACGGAGCAGTAACTTCTACATTTCGCAATGTGGGTGTTTTAAATTTACCCAAATCATTTACATTGTTGGTAACACGAAATCTACCTTGTAACATTCCTTCAAAAGAAGTATCACTAAAATCGCTGTCCAAACCATTATTGTGATACAAATTGTCGGTAAACAAAGGCGATGTATGACAAGAAAAACAAAATTGTTCGGCCAAATCTAATCCGTCAAGTTCTTCATCAGTCATTGTCACATCCGATTCGTTTCTGATGAATTTATCGAATCTTGAATTGGATGAAATTAACGTTCTTTGAAATTGAGCCAAAGCTTTAACAATTCCCGATTGTGTCACTTCTTGTTTAAATGCTTTTTCAAACATCGAAACATAAGTTGCATTCGATTTCAATTCTTGAACCAATTGATTCAAATTTTGAAACATTTCGTCGGGATGTGCTAATGGTGCAAAAGCTTGCGATTCTAGATTAGTAGATCCACCATCCCAAAAAAGTCCATTATTTGCCCAAGCTAAATTTACCAATGTTGGAGAATTTCTATGCAAAGTATTGCCCGATATTCCTAAATTAGATAAAGCTAAACCATCTGTAAAAGCCTTTTGTGGCAAATGGCAACTTGCGCAAGAAACCGCATTGTTCCCTGACAATGTGGTGTCAAAAAACAACTTTTTTCCAAGAGCAATTCCGTCCCTAGACAGCGGATTGGTCTGACTATCAACATACGGAGGAAAATTATCAGGAACACTCACTAGAGGTTGCAGTTCCTGATAATCATCTGTACCAGAACAACTTATTTGAACAAAAGTCAAAGCGACTACTAGTCCTTTAATAAAAATTTTGTACTGGTTATTTTTCATTACTCAACAGTTTTTTGAGTAAAAACTTTATCTCTAAAGTTATTAGCTACAGAAGACATTACAGTTGGCGTTGAAGCAGAAACCGTTGGTGTTGCAACCAAGTCGATACCATCAATAATTTTAGCAACATCAACATTTAGACTTAATGCATTTGTCTGATTTGCTTTTACTTCGAATGGTGTTGCTAAAGTAATTTCTACCGTTCTGTAGTTTGCATTTAAACCTGTTTCAACAACAATAGCCTGATTGCTAGCCGTATTTTTACCAACTAACGAAGAGAAAATATAGCTTGTATGCCACATCCAAGAAATGTTAGTCATTCCGTTTAGTTGTGAAAGTTCGCCAGCTTGAAGACTTAAATTATCATTATATAAAGCATCAACACCTACTGAGAAACGAATTTTAGTATATTTCCCAGTTGGCAAACCAGTAACATTAATTGTTTCTCTCTTTTTTGCAGGATAGGTAAAATCACCTTCTTGAACAGCAATTGCTTTAGTTTCCTCTAAAAGAAAATAACTATCATTTAACTGTTTAGTTTCATTGTTAGTATTTACTAACTCAATGTTGCTTACCCAATATCTTAAGTTATCAAATTGATAGGTTGCACCATTGATTGTGAAAGGAGTATCCAAAGCAAAATCTGAAGCACCAACTCTCGCATCAAAAGTAATTGAAGCGTCATTAGAAACTATGTTGTTAGAATTTGTATCATCGTCATTAGAGCATGAGAAAAATACAGTTGAAGATAAAATTGTTAAGGCTATGTTTTTGATTGTATTCATTTTATTTATATTTTTTTATTTAATTATTGTTCTGAAAATTTTGGATTGTTTAAAAAATCCTCGTCTGTTAATGTTTTTAAAAAGGCAATTATTTTTGTTTTTTCTTGTTCTGTTAGCGGTATTCCAGTTGCAGTTCCTTGTCTTAATAATGGATCTAATGTTGGCATATCTACTACTTGATTGTCATAATGGTCTAAAACAGCTTCTAGTGTAAACAATCTACCGTCATGCATGTAAGGTTTTGTTTTTGCAATATTTCTTAAACTAGGCACTTTAAACTTGTACTTATCTGTTTCAGAATTAGTTACATTGTACCTGCCTTTATCGTTTATTGCTGGATTTGGTTGCAAACCATTATTTCTAAACGAATTGTCGGTAAACAAATCGGTTGCATGACAAGAAGCACATTTTTGATTGAACAATTCATATCCTTCAAATTCTTCGGTCGTTAAAGTTCCACTACTTTCATTTCGTTTGAATTTATCAAACTTAGAATTGGAGGAAACCATTGTAACCATAAATTGCCCTAATGCTTTCAGCAAATGCTCGGTATCTATCGGTTTGTTTGGGAATGCTCTTTCAAACATTTTTCGATACTTAGCATCACTATTTAGCATTTGAACTATCGAATTTAAACTGCCATTCATTTCAATAGGACTGCTAATTGGTATAAGTGATAGTGCGTTTAAATCATCAGTTGCTCCATCCCACATAAAATTATTTTGGAAAGCCATATTTTGAACTGGCGGTGCATTTCTAGTTCCAATACTTTCACCAACTCCATGACTAAAGGTATGTCCATGATGTGTAAAAGCATCTTTTTGAATATGACAAAATCCACAAGAAATTATGCCATCACTCGATAAACGTCCTTCGTAAAAAAGCTCTTTTCCTAAAGCTATTCCTGCTTCTGTAAGCGGATAACCATCAAGATTGTACATTACATCAGGAAAATTGGAAGGCTTTACAAACGAAACCGGAATTTCTTGGTATTGATCCTCACTATTGCTACATGAAATGAATAGAAACCCGATGGCAAAACCGTAAAAAAACAAATTAAAAATGCTTTTCATTTTTTAAAGTTTTAGTCGTTGTGTACGTGATCTACTACGAACATGTTACTTAGATTTTGCGTCATAAGTGACATTTTTACACCACCATGAATGGAAGCTCCTTCGGATAAATTGATTTTATTAGTTCCATCTAAAATATGAGACAAATCGGCCATCACGTGCACTTGAGGTAAGTTAGTTCCTCTTACTAAAGCATTTTCACCTTCTTCGAATGAAAGTGTAATTTCGGTATAGTTATAATTGTCTGCAGAACGACCAGTGTGCGCCTGAAATTGCGCTGGAGTTGTATTTGTTGGTGTTGTAAAAGTACCTTCAAAATTTACATATTTGTAGCCAGCAGTCCAACCCCATTCCATTTCGGTTGCTTGCGCTTCAGCCCAAAAATTGGCTTGAGCATCCACACCTTGCTCCCATCTAGCTTGATCAACTCCAATTCCGAACTTTATTGCTTTATAATCTCCAACAGGAATGTTACTCAACAAAAGTTCTGTACTTTCTGGATTAGATTCATCAACAATAAAATAACTGTCATTCTTTGGATATACAAAAGTTGAACCGTCCAATTTGGTTAAAACAATGTTACTTACAATGTATTTTGCAGTAGCAACTTTGATTTTTTCTCCATTTGAATTGGTGTACTCAGTATTGAACGCTAAATTGGCACCTTTGTAAATGTTATCAAATTCTACAACTAAATCGCCAGTAGATTTTGAGCTATCATCATCATTAGAGCATGATACCATAGCAACAGTGAAGGCCATTACTGCTAGTATATTTTTTAATTGAAATTTCATCTTTAAATTAATTAATGTTTATAGAAATCTTGTTTGAAAAATGTTTTCAAACGATTTTGGATATAGAAATCCTGTCAATTCAAAATACTATGAATTGACACGTAATACAAATTAAGAAATAAATGTGGGCGGATGAAAAGTGGTTGTAGTGTTTAAAAAACAATACAAATTAGTGTAGTTGTTTGAAGTTTCATTTGAAGTAGAAACTGCAATTTTTGTATCAACTAAGGAAGTAATATCTTGATAAAACAAGACTTCACTTTCGTGTTTAGAATTGTCTTTTTTATCGGTAGAAAGTGGTTTTTCGTTTTCTGATTCTTTGGCCAGTTCTTTCATTAAGTGACATTTACCATTACATTGAAGTTGTGGTTTGGCTTTATTTTCACACAGAACATTGGCGATGTAATCGTAATTGATAATGTAATCTAAAACCGGAAGTACTGGTTTTAAAAACAGCGCAAGTGCTACTATGACTACGATTTTTTTCACGGTGCAAAGGTACGACTGAAATTAGATTTACAAAACAAAAAACACAATTTTAACTAAAGTTTTGTTAACGATTAAACCTTTAAAGTTATTGAGCGTCTTACCTACATAACAATTAAAAACAGAAATTATGAAAAAAGTATTTTTAGCAGTTGCCTTAGTTTTAGGATTAACAACATTTGCACAAGAAGGAAAACCAGCAAGAGGCGAAAGAGAACAATTGACTACTGAACAACAGGTAGCACTTCAAACAAAAAAGATGAAGTTAGAATTGGATTTGAACGATAAGCAAACTGCCGATGTTAAAAAAATCGTTGAAAAGCAAGTAGCTCAAAGAGAAGCAAAACTTGCTGAAATGCAAGCCAAAAAAGCAAAAGGTGAAAAACCAACGAAAGACGAAAGGTTTAAGATGAAAAATGAAATGTTGGATGCTCAAATTGCTCACAAAGCTGAAATGAAAAAGGTTTTAACAGCAGAACAGTATACAAAATGGGACGCTAACAAATCGGCGAGAAAAGAAGGGTTTTCAAAACGAATGAAAAAAGGTAAAAGAGGAATGCAAAAAGAAGATATTCAGAAATAAATTTTGAATTTTCAAAAAAATAAGTTAGTTTTGACTTCTATTTCACCTAAACCATAAAAAATTATGAAGAAAATATTTTTTGCTCTTTCATTGATGTTGGCTTTCACTATCAATGCTAATGCACAAGAAAACAAATCAAATGCACAAGAAAATGCTAAGAAAGAAAGTTTAGAATTAGCACAAGTAGTAGGAATTAGCGGAACTCAAGTTGCTGATTTTGAGCGTTTATTTGAAATGAAAAATCAAACTTTAGAAATTCAAGATTTATCTGTAGAAAGAAGAACTGAAATGACAAGAATTGTAGATTTAAAAATCAGAGCTAGTCTAACAGCAGAGCAAATGGCGAAGTTGGAAGCGAACACGGCTTTATACAACAAGCTTGTAGGTAAACAACCTGAAAAAAAATAATTACAAAATTTATTATATAAAAAAAGCTCCGATTTGAAATCGGAGCTTTTTTTTTTAGAAATCCTTTGTTACTTTCTCTATTGCTTTGATAGTAAAATCTAAATCTTCATAGGTAAGCGCATCAGTAATAAACCAGGTTTCATAAGCCGATGGAGCAATGTAAACTCCTTCGTTTAGCAAGCCATGAAAGAATTTCTTGAAACTTTCATTGTCGCCATTTTTGGCCGTTTGAAAGTCAAGTACTGGCGCAGCATCAAAATGAACCGATATCATTGATCCTACTCTATTTACTGTGTAAACCACATTATTATTGGTTAGAACTCTTCTGATTCCTGCTTCTAAATAAGCTGTTTTCTCTTCAAGTCTTTGAAAAATTTCAGCATCGTTATTTAAAGCTTGTAGCATTGATAATCCGGCAGCCATCGCTAATGGATTTCCAGACAACGTTCCGGCTTGGTACACTGGACCAATTGGCGCTAAATAATTCATGATTTCGTTTCTTGCAGCGAAAGCTCCTACAGGCAAACCACCACCAATTACTTTTCCAAAACAAACGATGTCGGCTTGAATGTTGTATAATTCTTGCACTCCACCTTTTGCTAAACGAAATCCAGTCATTACTTCGTCAAATATAACTAATGCGCCATTATCTGTACAAAGTTGTCTTAAACCTTCTAAAAATCCGTTTAATGGTGGCACACAACCCATATTTCCTGCAACAGGTTCTACAATTATGGCAGCGATTTCATTTTTATTAGCTTCAAATAAAGCACTTACACTTTCTAAATCATTGTAATTAGCTAATAACGTGTCTTTTGCAGTACCTTGCGTTACACCAGGAGAATTTGGCACTCCAAAAGTACTCAAACCACTTCCAGCAGCAATAAGAAATGAATCGGAATGACCGTGATAACAACCCGAAAATTTAATTATTTTATCTCTTTTTGTAAAACCTCTTGCCAATCGGATAGCACTCATACAAGCTTCTGTACCCGAATTTACAAATCTGATTTTATCAATATTAGGAACCATTGAGATTGCTAATTCAGCAATTTTAGTTTCTAATTCGGTTGGCATTCCGAAAGAAGTTCCAAGTTGGGCTCTTTCTGTAATGGCATCAACAACTGGCTGGTGTGCGTGACCTAAAATCATTGGGCCCCAAGAATTGATATAATCTATTAACTTGTTTCCGTCTTCGTCATAAAGGTAAGCTCCTTTGGCAGATTTTACAAAAATTGGAGTTCCACCAACACCTTTAAACGCTCTAACTGGTGAATTTACTCCGCCAGGAATTACTTTTTCTGCATCAGCAAATAACTGACTACTTCTTTGATATAACATTGAATTAATTATAAAATTATTTTACTTCTAATAGTTGTCCGATTGAAATGGCATTCTCAGAAAGATTGTTCTTTCGCTTTAAATCATCAACAGAGATGTTGTATTTTTTTGATAACGAATATAAAGTATCACCTTTAATTACCTCATGCTTTCCTTCTTTTGAAACATATTTCTCAGGAGAATTTTCGTTTATATTTTTATAGGATGGAACGTATTCTGTACCTAAAACTTCGGCATCATATTTATTCAATTGATATCTTTCGATAATTCCGATAAGCTTTGATGGATAATTTGGATCAGTTGCATAACCTGCTTTTTTTAGTCCGTATGCCCAACCTTTGTAATCATTTTTTTCTAATTTGAATAACGGTTGATACCATTTTCTACCTTTTAAAAATGCCGCATAATCTTCATAAGAATCGTATACTTTATTATATTTTCTAAAGCATTCTTGGGCTTCATCATCGTCGTGTTTTACGCTTTCTCCATTCCAATCTTTGTGGCATTTTATACCGAAATGATTGTTGGCTTGACTGCTTAAATCTCCTGTTCCTGCACCCGATTCTAAAATCGCTTGAGCCAATGCAATACTAGCTGGAACTCCGTGGTTTTTCATGTTTTTCTTAGCAACCTCTTTGTATTGATCAATGTATGCCAAAACAATTTCTGTGGTAACTTTAACCTTAGATGTTGCTTCAAGAACTTCGATTTTCGATTCGTTTTTTGAATTATTTGAAGACGTATTTGTTTCCGTTTTTTTAGTTTCTATTGGTTTCGGATTTGGTTTTTTTACGGTATTCGCTACTGGTTTTGATGCAGTAGGTTTTGTTGTTCTAACTACTGGTTTATTTGTGCCACAAGCAACAAACAAACTCACAATTAGAAAAACGATTATCTTTTTAAACATATACTTGTATTAATGGTAATTTTTTACTTTTTAATTTCAGATTCATTCCTTGTATTCCTTGTAATCCGCCGGTGTGAATCATTAAAATTTTAGAATTTTCTGGAAAATAACCTTGATGGATTAAATCTATAACGCCAAAAACCATTTTTCCAGTATAAATTGGATCCAACGGAATGTCATTTTTTTGATAAAAGGAATTTATAAACTCAATTAGTTCAGTTGAAACCTTGCCATATCCACCAAAATGATAGTCAGAAATTAACGTCCAATTCTCTTTGTGTGCAAATTTACGAATATCTTTTTGAAGAAAATCACCTTTTAACGATGGAAAACCCAAAACTTTTTGATGTGGTAAAGCGCTATTTATGATGCCTGAAATTGTTCCTCCAGTTCCGATTGACGAACATATATAATCGAAAAACGAATCCTCTTCTTTCAAAATTTCTTCGCAACCTTTTACTGCTAAATCATTTGTTCCACCTTCAGGAATTACGTAAAAATCGCCATATTTGTTTTTCTAATTATCAATAAAATCATCTGATTCTTTCAATCGATAAGTTTCTCTTGAAACGAATTCAAATACCATTCCGTTTTCTTGAGCAAATTTTAAAGTCGGATTTTCATTGATTTTAGAAGCCAATTCGTCTCCGCGAATAATTCCTATAGTTCCGAACCCATTTTGCATTCCTGCGAAAGCTGTTGCTGCAATATGATTGGAGAATGCGCCACCAAAAGTAAGTAAAGTGGTTATCTTCTGATTTTTTGCTTCAAGCAAATTATACTTTAACTTTCTAAATTTATTACCCGAAACAAACGGATGAATTAAATCTTCACGCCTAATGAATAATTTAACCGATGTATTTTGGAGAAGTATTTCTTGAGTAATAACGTTCAAAACTTTTTTTTTACAAAGTTAGTTATACTAAAAGTGATATCATAAAAAAAGGCGTTTCGAAATTGAAACGCCTTGAAATTTATAGGTATTTGTATTATTTACGTTTTTCAATAATAACTTTCTGTGCTTTACTTTTTCCGTCAATAGAAATAATTTTTGCAATATAAACACCATCGCTTAAACCTGTTGTAGAAAATTCATAACTTGACTCAACACCCAAATCCACTTTCTGCAAAATTAATTTTCCACTGATGTCAAATAAATCAGCCGATTTAATATCCAAACCATTTGGGTTGTTAACAGTCAATGTTTGGTTGTCATTGTTTTGAACGATTAGGAAATCGTTCGTGATTGTTTCATCAACATTTAATGCACTGTTTTGGAAGGTAAGCTCAAATCTATTGTTGTTTGTACCAGCTTGCAACACTACATTATAAGGATTTTGATTAATACTATGATACGAATTATCTAAAGCATCATAAATGTAAATTGGTTGTGTAGTGTCAAAGTCTTTAACTTGTTTTAATGAAAAACTAAAGTTAGTGTTAGCACTTGTAACTTTTACACCAAGTTTAATTCTTTTAGTAACATCAAAAGGAACACTCTGAATTACATATTGCGTATTATCTAAAAAGAAATACGAATCGGTTGCTGTACCAGCTACATCAGGACTTTTTCCGTCCATTCCTCTATCAACGCCATCAGTAGATTGATTAGTTAGTGCTAATGCCAATTCTCTGCTATACAAATTATTCATAGTTATTTTTAAACGAATTAACCCAAAAGAAAATTCATTTTGAGGTGTTTCGTTTAAGTTTTTGTTTCCAATAGAACCTTG
This sequence comes from Flavobacterium sp., assembly GCF_003525665.1. Taxonomy (GTDB): domain Bacteria; phylum Bacteroidota; class Bacteroidia; order Flavobacteriales; family Flavobacteriaceae; genus Flavobacterium. The sequence continues at coordinate 1,150 of NZ_DQDX01000156.1, read as the reverse complement.
ACTTCCTGATTTTGCAAATTGAGAATATGGTAATGACTCTGTGTACCAAACTCTGTGAGAATTTTTTAAAGTCACTGTACTTGGCGCAACTAGGGAAGCAAGACCTGTTACTAAAAAGCCTTGTCCAATTGGAGCAAATCTTCTCTCATAAGGTAATCCAGCTCCCGCATTATTATTGTTAACAGTTCCATCTAAATTAAAAGTTTGATAAGTTGCAGGTGTGTAAAGACCATATGATGGTGCACCCATTGGAACATAAGTTCCATAACCACCTACATAACTCACAATGTTATGTGAAGAAGGATTAGATTCTTGATCCCAAAAATATGCTTCTCCAGTACAATTTAAATTATCTGTATCAAATAAAAAGGCATTTAAATCTAATGCAGAAGGATAAGGATTTCCTGTAAGCGTAGAAGAACCTGCAGCTAAGTTAACTGTTATATTTCCGTCGTTTGGTTTACCTCTAAAGTCATAACGCTGCGCACTTGCAGCAGCTGGAGGCGATGGGAAAACTCCATCAGAATAAGGATTATTTTCAACCGCTTCACCAACATTATTATAATCAAAACCACTAGTTCCTTTCATTGTAAAACCTTGTCCTGCTTCTATATTCGTACTTGAACCAGAACTTTGCCACTGTGAATAAGTTGTAGATGATAAAAATCGGTAAATCCAAGCTGTAGAAATTTGTAACGGATTAGATTGCGCATTATAACTTGTACTTACCATAATTGCAGGAGTTGAAGCAGTTACCGAAGTTGGCTGATTTAATAAAGAAACTCCAAACATACTGTTACCAGAAGTCTCACTCGGTACACCAACTGGTGAACACCAATAATTGTAACGGTATTGATTACTAGTTCCTTCTTGAAAGACGGAAAGACTTCCTGAACCTCTGTTATTTGAAGGACCTGTTGTTCCTTGTACTAACTGACCTTCATTTCTTAAATAAAATATACTACTAGCAGTATCTAAATCCAAATCGCCTTTGATATAAACCAAAGAACCTTTGTTAAACACATAACTGTTTGCACCAACATACATTTGTGAAAATACAGCATTTGAAGCCAAGCAAACTAGCAAAGAAATAGTAGAAATTACTCTCATAATCGTGAATTTAAAGTATAAAAATAATAAAATTTGTTAT
>NZ_DQDX01000210.1:531-3390 GCF_003525665.1 Flavobacterium sp. | reverse complement strand
GTTTTAATTAGCATATTGTTAATAAAATTAATTTAAATCAATTATTTTTAAATTACATTATTTTCATATAATTAACACATGTAGCAACAATACTACACGCCTTTTTAAAATAAAATGAAAGAACTACAATATTTAAATAAATATTTTATCAAATACAAATACCGATTTTTGTTGGGTATTTTAATAACTATTGCCGCACAAATCTTCCGACTTTTTACACCTAAGTTGATAAGTAAATCTTTTAAAGCCATTGAAGATTATCACGATAAAAATTTAAGTAACGAATTAATTAAAAGCGAATTAATTCAGAATATATTATTGGTTGTTGGAACTACAATTATTGCTGGTATCTTGACCTTCTTAATGCGTCAAACCTTAATTGTGATGTCACGTCACATTGAGTTTGATTTAAAAAATGAAGTTTTTAAACATTATGAAGTTTTAGATCAAAATTTTTACAAAAAAAACAGAACCGGCGACTTAATGAGCCGAATTAGTGAAGACGTTGGAAAAGTTAGAATGTATGTTGGTCCAGCTGTAATGTACACCATAAATACACTTATTACTTTTACAATTGTTATTATATATATGTACAATGAGTCGAAAATATTGACCTTATATACATTGCTTCCATTACCAATTTTATCGTTTATTATTTTTAAGATAAGTGTTATTATCAATAAACGTAGTACTATTTTTCAGCAATATTTGTCTAAAATTTCAAGTTATACACAAGAGATTTTTTCTGGAATTAGAGTTGTAAAAGCCTACAGCCTTGAAGAACAACATCAAAAAAACATCATCAATCTTGCTGAGGAAAGTAAAAGCAAAAGCATGAGTTTGGCTAATGTACAATCCTTTTTTGGTCCATTGATGGTCACCTTAATTGGTGTTAGTAATTTGGTTGTAATTTATTTTGGCGGAATGATGTACATCGATGGAACTATAAAAAGCATCGGAACCATTGCCGAATTTATTCTTTATGTAAACATGTTAACTTGGCCAGTTGCTACTATTGGATGGGTTTCATCGTTGGTTCAAGAAGCCGAAGCATCGCAAAAACGCATCAACGAGTTTTTAAAAATTGAACCAGAAATTAAAAATACCAATCCAAATCATTCGATTATTAAAGGAGAAATTGAGTTTAGAAATGTGAGTTTTACTTATGAAGACACCAATATTACTGCTTTAAAAAATGTATCGTTCATAGTTAATAAAGGTGAAACTTTAGCGATTTTAGGAAAAACAGGTTCGGGTAAATCAAGTATTCTCACTTTGATTACAAGAATGTATGATATTAAAGAAGGTTCAATTCTAATGGATGGAACTCCATTGGCCGATTTAAATTTGTACGATTTAAGAAACAGCATCGGAATTGTTCCACAGGATGCTTTTTTGTTCTCCGATTCAATTAAGAATAATATAAAATTCGGAAAAGAAAATGCTACTAACGAAGAAGTATTTGAAGCAGCCAAAAAAGCTGTAGTTCATGACAATATCATCAATTTCAATAACCAATACGAAACTGTTTTGGGCGAACGTGGCATCACGCTTTCTGGTGGACAAAAGCAACGTGTTTCTATTGCAAGAGCGATTATAAAAGATCCCGAAATACTACTTTTAGACGATTGTCTATCGGCAGTTGACACCGAAACCGAAGAGCAGATTTTGAATAATTTACTAGAAATTTCCAAAGATAAAACAACCATAATTGTAAGTCATCGAGTTTCGTCTGCAAAAAATGCTGACAAAATAATTATTTTAGACGAAGGAAGAATCATTCAACAAGGTTCTCATAATCAATTAGTAAACCAAGACGGCTATTATAAAGAACTTTATTACAAACAACTTTCTGAAAAAGAAGTACAATAATTCTTGCATAGAATCATTTTTTTTACCATTTTCGTAGAACTAAAACTACACTAATTGATAGAACGAATATGAGAGAAAATGATATGTTAGAAAAAGATGAAATTTTTTCTAAAGTACTAAGAGCTGGAAGAAGAACTTATTTCTTTGATGTAAGAGCGACAAAAGCAGAAGATTACTACATTACCATTACCGAAAGTAAAAAATTTACAGAAGAAGACGGATCTTTTCACTTCAAAAAACACAAAATCTATTTGTACAAAGAAGATTTTACAGCTTTTAAAGAAATTATGGACGAAATGACCGCTTTTGTGTTAAACAATAAAGGTGAAGAAGTAATTTCAGAAAGACATCAGAAAGATTTCAAGAAAGAATATTTTTTCGATAAAAACGAAGGTGAAGAAGAGCCAAAAACTACTAGTTTTACCGATTTAAATTTTGACGATATTTAAAAATGACTTTTTTAACATCCTTTTTAAATAAGTATAGGCTGATTATAAACTATATTTTCTTAGTTTTTTGGATTGTTATTGTACTTTTAAATCTCTGTTTTGGCACTATTTTATTATACAGATTAATAGTTCCTTTTCTTTTTATAATATTTACAATAAAGAATATAAAAAAAATAAAAAAGTCCGAGATTAAATGATTTCGGACTTTTTTTAAAATATCAAATTATGCAAAAATTTCTTCTGTTTTTAAACAAATATGCTGTTCCGTTTAACTCCTTTTTTATTGCATTTTGGTTGTATATGATTTACACAAATTATGTAAATAATGGACCCGATGGTAACGTCAAATCATATATAATTCCGGTACTTTTTATTTTCCTTTGCTTGTTCAATATCTATGCAGCTGTAAATAAGAAGAAAAAAAACTAACCAATTCTCAGTCCGTTTTCTACTTTTAAATCAGATGATACTAACACAATATCATCTCCATTTACTGAGCCTAGAACTAAACATTCGCTCATAAACTTCCCAATTTGTT
>NZ_DQDX01000210.1:0-366 GCF_003525665.1 Flavobacterium sp. | reverse complement strand
TCATAAACTTCCCAATTTGTTTCTTCGGAAAATTAACTACTGCTACAATTTGTTTTCCAATTAAATCTTCTTTCAAATAACGTTTTGTGATTTGTGCTGAGGATTTTCTGATCCCAATTTCAGTACCAAAATCAATTACCAATTGATACGCTGGCTTTCTAGCTTCGGGAAAATCATTTGCTTCTAAAATGGTTCCTATTCGCATTTCTACTTTTTCAAAATCGCTCCATGTCAGTTCCATAAGTATAAATAAATTGCATTTCTATAAAGCCAAAGCTATGAAATTTGTAAGTATTTAAAGTTTTTATGTAACTTTTTTTTGTCTATCAATTGTAATTTTATGTTAGAATTTAACAATGAAAAAAC
>NZ_DQDX01000010.1 GCF_003525665.1 Flavobacterium sp. | reverse complement strand
GTTCCGTAAGTGATTATAAAATGAGTTGCATTTGAAATTATCTTGAAATTTTCTGATAAAATCGAATTCAAATTATTCAAAAAATCTTCTTTATTTGCATTTGATAATTCCGAATGAACTTCGTAACAATGCCATAAATCGTTGTGATAGAAAATATCTTCTTCTGTAAATTCGATTTTGTTTACCATTCGATTTACTAATTTTTCAATGGAAACTGGATTGAAAATTATTCCAAACGGATTTACCGAATTTTGAAATTTGAAATACTCGAATTTCTCAGCCATATTTTCAGCAAAACACGAACCCAAGGACATAATTCTGGAATTATAATCTATCGGATTTTTATATTTTTCGATTGGAACTTTGGTTGTGAAATTCATGTTTTTCTATTTGAACTTCAAAAATACAAAATGATTGGTTAACCTTAAAATCTCGTATGAACTATAAATTAATGCAATCGAAAACGTCAACTTCATGTCTTTTATTTTCTACTTTTGTATCAAATTTTAAAAAGCTTCATGAAACTATTATATTCCTATCTCAAAAAACATAAAATGCTGCTGTTTATCGCTTTATTAATGGCGGCAGTTAACATTTGCTTCAGTTTATCTGACTCTATTATTACCGGAAAATTAATGCAAGATTGCGGTGTTGGAATTGGCAAATACAAAGGCAACGAAATTGGTTTTATTAAATCGGTTGCTTTTTGGCTCGGATTATCTCTTGGTGCAGCTATGATTTCTAGAATTACCAAAAACTTTCAGGATTATTTTACCAATATAGTGATTCAGCGAACTGGCGCTGAAATGTACACTGACGGAATCAAAAAATCGCTTGACTTACCATACGAACAATTTGAAGATCAACGAAGTGGTGAGACTTTAAGCAAATTAACCAAAGTAAGAATTGATTCAGAAAAATTAATTACGCTTTCGATTTCATTGATTTTTCAAACTGTTATCGGATTTGTTTTTGTCATCGTTTACGTTTCTCAAATTGACTACAGAATTTCAATAATTTTCTTAATTACGGCTCCAATTATTGCTTTGGTAAGTTCCTATTTAGGTAAGAAAATCAAAGTAGTTTCTCGAAAAATTGTCACTCAAACCAATGCACTTGCTGGCTCAACAACTGAAAGTTTACGAAATATTGAATTGGTAAAAAGTTTAGGATTAACGTATCAAGAAGAAAAACGATTGAATTTAAACACTTTAAAAATTCTTCAACTCGAATTACAGAAAATTCGTTTCATTAGAAGTTTGAGTTTTATTCAAGGAACAACGGTTCATTTCCTTAGAACTTGCGTGGTTTTTACTTTGTATTATTTCTTGTTTGGCGAAAAAATAATCGTTGGCGATTTATTGACCATGGTCTTTTTTACCTTCTTTATTTTTGGTCCGCTTCAAGAACTTGGAACATTTATAATTGCTTTAAATGAAACCAAAGTTTCTATGGAAAACTTCAAAGAATTATTGAACGCACCCAAAGAATACCGACCGAAAAATGCTAAAAATGTTGGAGCAATTAAAGCTTTGCATTTTTCTGATGTAAGTTTCAAACATAAATCGGCCAAACACAATGCAGTCGAAAATATCACTTTCGATATAAAACAAGGCGAAACTGTGGCGTTTGTTGGTCCATCTGGAGCAGGAAAAACTACATTGGTCAAACTATTAGTTGGATTGTATCCGCCAGAAAAAGGAAATGTACGCTACAATGAAATTGATTCAAAAGAAATTGATTTATTGGATTTGAGAAAACAACTCGGATTTGTAACGCAAGATGCGCAGTTATTTTCAGGAACGATTCGTGAAAATCTATTGTTTGTAAAACCATCAGCAACTGATGAGGAATTGCTTGAAGTGTTGCACAAAGCAAGTTGTGACCGATTGTTAGAACGTGCCGAAGATGGATTAAATTCAACCATTGGTGAAGGCGGAATTAAAGTTTCTGGTGGTGAAAAACAACGTTTGTCGATTGCAAGAGCGATTTTAAGAAATCCAAATTTATTGATTTTTGACGAAGCCACTTCGGCTTTAGATTCGATTACAGAAGAAGAAATTAATACAACCATTAGAAATATATCTGACCAAAATAGAATTACAGTTTTAATCGCACACCGATTACCAACCGTAATGCATGCTGATAAAATCTTTGTTTTAGAACAAGGAAAAATCATCGAACAAGGCAGACACGAAGCTTTATTAGAAGAAAAAGGTTTGTACTATGCGATGTGGAGACAACAGATTGGGGAACGAAAATAAATTTAAAGATGTTTAAAAAAGAATATTTACATCCAAACGAAGGATTTTCGCAAGTTGTAATTGTAGAAACTGAAACGACGAAAACATTGCACATTTCTGGACAAATTGGTGAAGGAAACGATTTAGAATCGCAAACAATTGCGACGTTTAAAAATCTAGAAACACTTTTAAAAGAATGCAATTCTAGTTTTGAAGATGTAGTAAAAATGAATACTTACATTGTAAATTTTAATCCAGAAACTGATTTACCGATTTTCAGAAAAGTACGAAAAGCATTTTTAGGTACTGAAAATTATCCAGCCAGTACTTTAGTTGGAGTTACTGTTTTAGGAAACAGAAATTGGCTTATTGAAATTGATGCAATAGCAATTATTGAAAAATAACAGCATAAAAAAGCCTTTCAATCAAAAAGAATGAAAGGCTTTTTAATTTATATAAGTGTCTTGTCCTGAAATAGCG
>NZ_DQDX01000214.1:5447-14220 GCF_003525665.1 Flavobacterium sp. | reverse complement strand
TTTCTGAGTACAATTTATTTTTAAAGAATATTAAATGGCCATATATTGTTTTTAGTGTTGTTATTTTAAAAATAATATCTATTTCTGTAACACCATTACCTTTTGTGTATCACTTATTGTTTTTTTTCATAATATTTTTACTAGATAAAAGAGAAAGTAAAATTTATCTATTATGTAATCCTTTTATTATGCAATAACTAATGAGCTGATTTTTAATGAAAATCTTCATTTATTTTTAAAAATGAATAAATATAAAATTATTGGAATTAATTCAAACTATATAATTATGCGGACAAAATTTTACTTAGCAATGTTATTCAACTAAATATTTTTTGATTCCATCTAGTTATGGAGCAATTATGATTAGCGTAATAGGAAAGTCATTTGTCAACGAAGCAAATATCGCTTATCTAGTTCATTTTTTTTTAAGTGATGCTCTTGTTTATCGAATGTCTACGCTAACCTTGCAGGAGCAATTCATGGCGGCACTGGTCATCTTATGATTTTTGATACAGAGAAGTATATAAATAAATGCTTTTAAATATTTAGTCGAAAATCTCATTAATTATGTTCTGCCTTCTTTAGTAGTAACTGAGAGTCTTCTCACCAATATCAGTATCTTACTAATGCATTTACTAAAAATATCCACAAATTCAATAAATTAACTTTTGTATAATGGAAAAAATAAAAAAAATAGTACTATTCTCCCTTTTGTTAATGATTTTGTCATTAGCAAAAATAAATGCAGCCACCCTTTATGTAAATGCGAATGGCACTTGCGGTAGCAACTCGCCTTGTTACACCACTATTCAAGCTGCGATTAATGCTGCTAGTGCAGGTGACATAATTATCGTGGCCGCGGGCACCTATACTGGCACTGTAACAGTGAACAAATCAGTTAAAATTTATGGAAATAATTACAATGTAAACCCAAATGATAGTTCATGGAATTACAATTCTGCAAGAAACCCTGAATCAATAATAAGCACCACAAGTGGATGGGGTTTTTTTTTAAGTGCTAGTAACATAGAAATAAAAGGATTTCAATTAACAGGTAGTGGTGGTGGAAATTCAATAGGTAATACAAGTATCACTACTATGTTTTCAAACTGGACTATTGAAAACAATTGGATTGCCAATAATACAAACGTTCAATCTATTTTTACAAATGGTAGTGCATCCAGCGTGAGAGTTGAAAACTTTGTAATAAAAAACAATCGTATCGAGAATAATAGCGGAGCACTTAGGACCTCGATAAACGCATGGAAATGCGGCACATTATCAATTACAGGTAATTACATTGCGGGATCAACTTATCACGCTATCAATGCTGATGGTTTTGGGAATGGTACTATATCAAACAATTATTTTAAAGATGCAAAATATGGTGCTATTCAAGTACCTACAAGTCATTCAAGTAATCAATATTTTGTAATCGAAAATAATACAATTACTGGTTGCCAAACGGGTATATATTCATGGACGCGAGCAACACAACCTAACATAAAACTTTCAATTAGAAATAATACTATTTTGGTGAATGCCGCTAAATTAGATTTAAATTTTGGTGCGATTGATTTACGAGGTACCAATAATAATTTGGCCACTCCCAATATCATTGAAGGTAATACTATAATTATTTCAGGAATTGTTGGAACCTCTCCAGTTGGATTGTTTACAGGTGGACCGGCTACTGCTGCCTATGGTATAGTCCTTAGTGGTAGCTTAGGGCTAATAACAGTAAATAACAATTCCATTAGTGCTATTGGTGTAAATGGATCTCCTTCGGCTTTGCCAACAAATATTGGTCCTGATATGAGTGGCGTATATTTACGTAATCAAAACGTTAGTTCAAATCCAAGTGAAACTGAATTAGCAGGAACCTTTCAAATACAATCAAACAATATTGAAGGCTTTAAAAATTCAATCATAACATTTAATACTAGCACAAACACATTAAGTGCACTTCCATCAGCTGCAACTGCAACTGTTATAGAAAATGATTTATTACCATCGTCAGGAGGATATTCTATATTAGCAGCAAGTGGGGGTAATTTAATTTCAGCAACTTGTAACTGGTATGGTACAACAACGCAACTTTGTGATAAGATATCTGGAAATATAGATTATATCCCTTTTAAAATTTCAAGTAATGGTCCTTGTACAGGTGGAGCCGCATCAGGCACCCCAACATTATGCACTAATACCGCTTTAACTAATATCACCCATGATACAACTGCCACTGGTGCAACAGGAATAGGTACAGTTACTGGACTTCCAGCAGGAGTTACAGCGACTTGGGCAAGTAATACTATCACAATTAGTGGAATACCAACGTCATCGGGGACATTTAACTACAATATACCATTAACAGGTGCTTGTGGCACAGTTAATGCAACGGGTACAATTACTGTTGATTCTGCTACGATAGCTGGTTCAATAAACGGAGATCAAACAATTTGTGCAAATTCGCAACTTGCAAACATAGTACTTACAGGAAATGTTGGAAGTGTAGTTAAATGGCAGAAGTCTTCAGATGCAGTCTTTACAAACCCTATTGATATTGCAAGTACTTCAACAACTTTAACTGGTGCTGTTGTGGGTGCTATAACGGCAACTACCTATTTTAGGGCTGTTGTTCAAAGTGATTCTTGTTCATCAGTTAACACTAATATCATAATGGTTAGTATAGAGACTACTACTTGGAATGGAACATCATGGGATAATGGTGCGCCAACAGACCCTAACAGTACAAAATCAATTCTGTTTTCTGGAAATTATTCTAGTACAGCAAGTTTATATGGTTGTGTTATGAACGTAACCAATAACGCCATTGTAACAATTAATACAGGTCATAATGTAATTTTGAATGGTGCATTAACAGTAGATTCAGGAAGTAGTTTCACTATGCAAAATAATTCTAATTTGATTCAAAATACTGATGCAACAAATTCTGGGAATATTACTGTAAAACGAAATTCATCGCCTTTATACCGTTTAGATTATACCTTATGGTCATCGCCAGTTGCTGGAACACAAACGTTGTTGAACTTTTCTCCATTAACACTTTCGAATCGTTTTTATACTTATAATACATCAACGAATTTATACAACTCAATTTCAGATCCTTCTACAGCTACTTTTAGCATTGGTAAGGGGTATTTGATAAGAATGCCAAACAATTGGATTGCTTCCTCTTCTGGAACTCCTGCTGCATTTAGCGGAAGTTTTACAGGTGTTCCAACGAATGGTTTGATTGTTTCTGCATTGGTTGATAATGGAAGTGCATTTCGATATAATGCTGTGGGTAACCCATATCCATCTGCAATAAAAATACAAGATTTTATTACCCAAAATAGTGACAAAATTGACGGTACAATATGGTTTTGGCGAAAAACAAACGATCAAAATAATCCTATTACTTATTCAACTTGCACGGCTGCAGGTTGTACTTTAAATAATCAACATTCATATTTTGATGAAGATTTAATTTCGATTGGACAAGGGTTTATCGTTCAAGCAAAGGCCTCTCAATCGACATTGACTTTCACCAACTCTATGAGGGTTGCAGATAATGTTAATCAGTTTTTTAAATCTGCTCAAAAAGACCGTTTTTGGTTGGATTTAATGAATTCAAGTACTGTTAAATATGGACAACAACTGATTGCCTACGTTGGTGGTACAAACAATTATGACGATGGTTTAGATGGATTGTATATCAACGATTGTCCAACAGCTTTAACGAGTGTTGTTGACGGCAAGGAATTAGCCATAAATGCCCGACCTAATTTTAATATTCAAGATGTAACTCCAATTCAATTTAGAACCGATGTTGCCGGTACATATACGATATCTATTAACAAAACTGAGGGCGTTTTCGATGGGAATCAAGATATTTTCATCAGGGACAACCAATTAGGAATCGTTCAAAGTTTGACATCAGGAAATTACACGTTTGCCTCTAGCAGCGGAACATTTGCTAATAGATTTGACATTTTGTATCTAAATCCAACTTTAGATACTAACACACCTATATTTAATAAAGAGAGTCTGATTGTGTTTAAAAACAATGGTCTAGTTCACATCAATGCAGGAACAACAAATATTGATAATGTAAAATTATTTGACATTAGAGGTCGATTATTGTTGAAGAAAAATAAAGTGAATGCCACGCAAACTACAATCGATACTTCTGCAATTGGAAATCAAGTGTTACTGATTCAAATTACTTCTGTAGATCAAATAAAAATCACTAAAAAAATCGTTAATTAATGAGTGCTAAAATTAAAAAGCAACTATTTTTTGTTGCAACAATCTTGTTTCAAACTGCACTTTGGGCACAAGCTGGAATGGATGATGACGAGGGAAATTTGGAAGGAAACGACCCACCTGCCGCTTCAATTAATGATGCGCTTTTTTGGATGGTTATAATTGCATTGCTCTTGGCATATTATTTTACGCTAAAAAAATTTAAAACCAAAAATAATATTAATAAATAAATTGTCATTTAAAAAAATAAAACGCTCAAGATATATCTACTTTTGATTGTTGACCGAATTTGTTCATTAAAAAAATTAATATTAAAAATTATCGAATCTATTGTTAGTTATAAAGCGACAAATCCACTCTTAAAGGATAAAATTTCGTCAATTGTTTTTTGGCGTAGGTCATCGCATTATACTGAATCAACTATTTTTTTACCAAATAACATCTGTGGCTTTGGATTTACTTTATCAGGAGATTTATTAGTAAAAGGCAAAACGGGTTTTCAAACAATGCCAGCATTTGGAACCAGAAATACTCTAAAAATGCCAAGTGAAATCAGAACTTCGGGCGTTTTCTTAAATATTTCTGTTCGGTTGAGAATTCCAAACGGTTTGAGTTTGTTTACAAAAATCCCGATGAATGTAATTTATGAAGATGAAGCAACATCGTTAAATGATATATTTTCAAATCAAGAAATTAACAATCTTGTAGATTTGCTAATAGAGACCACTACTGACAATGAAAAATGTAGACTATTAGAAATATTTTTAGTATCCAAATTAATTAATTGCCAACCGCAATTATTTTTGGAACTCATCACTAAAATACACGATTCAAAAGGAGAGTGTCGAGTTTCTCAACTAGCAACATTTTTCTCGGTTTCAGAACGAACAATTCATCGTTTATCTAATAAATTAGTTGGTGTTAATCCTATTAATTACATTAACCTAATTAGATTTAGAAATGTAATGCAACTTTCCTCAAGGACAAAAGCCGATTTGTTAAGTAATACTTTAGATGCTGGCTATTATGACCAATCGCATTTTATTAAACAATTTAAAACATTTAGCACATTTACACCTCTACAATTCTTAGAAATAAATTCTTTTGAAAAAGTGTCCAATTTTTACAATATATGAATTTTTTTAAAAAATACATTTGTAAAATTAATCATACATTTAATCGCATGAAAAAATCAATAATCCTTTTAGTTTCTTTAGTGACATTATTCTCATTTTCAAAACTTTATTCGCAATGGGCTTTACTACCTAATGCTCCATATAATGGAGGAAAGCAAGATGGGATTCATTTTTTTAACAAAGATATAGGTTGGGTAGTTAATGGTTCTGGGAAAATCTATAAAACTATAGATGGTGGTGACAATTGGATTCAACAAAAAAATAGTTCAGGAACTTATTTTAGAGCTATTGCTTTTATTGACAATCAAACAGGATTTGCTGGCAATGTGGGCACAAATTATTTTCCGGGCGTAACCGACACAAATCCACTATATAAAACAATTGATGGAGGTAACAGTTGGTCTCCAGTCACGGCAAATATTACGGGAACAGTTCCCACAGGAATATGTGCTATTCAAGCTGTAAATGCTAACGTAATTTATGCAGCAGGCAGAGTTGGTGGGCCTGCCGTGATGATGAAAAGTACAGACGGAGGAAGTAATTGGGTAGGAACAACTTTGCCAAATACATGCGCAATGGTCTTGGATCTTCATTTTCAAACACCCGATGTCGGCTATATTTTCACTGGAACCAATACAAATGTTGCTTTATCAAAAGCTAGAATTTTAAAGACTACGGACGGTGGCGCAACATGGACAACGGTTTATACTTCCAACCGAAATTATGAAATGATTTGGAAAGCTTGGTTTCCTTCAACCAATGTTGGCTATGCTACTATTCAAAGCTATAATAGTAGTACATCTAACAGATATATAGTTAAAACTACCGATGGCGGACAGACATGGACAGAATTGCCATTGTCTAATACAGGAGTTAGAGAATTTGGAATAGGTTTTATCAATGAAAATGTTGGCTGGGTAGGGTGCGAAACAGAAGCTTATGAAACACAAGATGGAGGTATAACGTGGAGCAATGTAAATTTGGGCGAATATGCTAATAAATTTAGTGTTATTTCAAATCCAGACGGAACAAAAACCTGTTATGCTGCTGGGTTAAATGTATCTAAATATACCACTAGCAATTTAAATATTGATTACACACCAGTTTCCAGAAAAGAGCTTTTAGTTTATCCAAATCCTGTTCAATCGGGTAGTTATGTATCTATATCATTAGAAAAAATTCCAAATAAAGTAATTAAAGCCGAACTTATTTCAGTTGACGGAAAATTAACTTCGTTGCTTTTCAATTCCTATTTTGTAGGAACTAGCGAATCGCCTTTTCAATACAAACTACCTAATGTAACAACAGGAAATTATATCATTCAATTTACTGACGAAAAAGGGAAAACCTATACCGAAAGAATNNAATTTATAAAGCATATAGTTTAAAAACATAAAAATCATATTTATAACAAGTTATAAAAGCGGTCTAAAAAAATATATAGCTTTTATCTTCAGCAAGATGTTTGTTGCATAGGGATTGAATTTAGTAATCCAAATTCACTCAATAGCCTTTAAGAAATAAAAAAAATTAGTAATTCTTATAAGAAAATAGCATAAAACTTTTGCCTAAAGCATTATACAGGTTAATTAGAATTTAGCAATTCTTTAACCTGTTTTCTTATTGTATGAAAATATTAAAGAATAAATTAATTTCAATATACTATAAAAAAATCTATATCTAATACTTGATATCTTTTATAAACACTACTAATCTATTGTAAAGCAATACGTTTACCAATTATTTTTTATTTCAAAAACAAATTATTATGAACAAGAATAAAATTTTCCGTGTTAATTTTCTATAGTAATTAATTTCTTTTGGTTCAGTTCAATTTCACAAGTATCTCAAACTACAGCATAAAATAATGATGCATTTTTTTGGATAGTTCTAATTGAATAGCTCCTTGTATTCTATTTTACGATTATCAAACTAAAAACAAAAAATAGGATAAATAAATTACTAAACAAAAAAAAGTAGGTATTCTTTAGGCTTATTCACCTTTGTTTGTTTACGGACTTTGATAATAATTAAAAACATCTATTAACATCGGTATGGCAAAATGGCGGCAAATGGAATTCTGATAAACTTTTGTGCCAACTCCAAAAAAGGAAATTAATCAAGAATATTAAAATAGTATGGTGCTCATATTTGCGAAAGTCTGAAGTAAACCAAAAAAAATAGAAATCAATCAAATTAAATCTTTGTCCATTATGAAAATTCAAAACAAATTAAAATTTAGCTTACCTGAAAACAAACAATTACCTATGAATACCTTATTTAAGATCATAATTATTTTTATAATTACAATGAGTAGTACAAAATTATTTGCTCAAGATCAAAGTTGGAAAAAACTAACCACCGCAACTTATGCGGGCAAGCAAGACGATATCAGTTTTGTAGACCAAGACAACGGTTGGTATGTAAATGGTTTCGGAAAAATATATCATACAAGCAATGGAGGCGAAACTTGGGAAAAGCAATTAGAACAAAAAGGAACTTTCTTTAGAACAATAGCATTTATTGACAAAAATACAGGTTTTGCAGGCACTGTCGGCACAGATTATTTCCCTAATGTTACCGACTCCATTCCATTATATGGAACCAGAGATGGTGGCAAAACTTGGAAGCCTGTTGACTATAAAGGACCTTATGTTAAAGGACTTTGTGCCATTGATATTGTCAAAGAACAATACATTAATCACGGAAAAATAGACTACAAAATACATATTTATGCAGTAGGTCGTGTAGGTTCTCCTGCTAATATGATGGTATCGCACGATGGTGGCGCCACTTGGACATCCAATAGTATGAACAACGATTGTAAAATGCTCTTTGATATCAAAATGTTTGATAAAAACAACGGATTTGTTTGTGCTGCCTCTGATGAAGATATGGAAAAATCCAATGCCTTGATTTTAAAAACCAGCGATGGAGGAAAAACCTGGAAAAAGGTGTACCAATCCAATCGTCCATTTGAAGGTACTTGGAAGGCATCATTCCCAACAAAGCAAGTTGGCTATGTAACCATACAATCCTATAATCCCGATCCAAATGTAAAACAACAGCGCATTGCCAAAACAACCGATGGCGGCGAAACTTGGAATGAAATCAACTTAGTGGAAGATGCTGGAGCAAGAGAATTTGGTATTGGTTTTATAGACGAAAACCACGGCTTTGTAGGCACTATGAACAGCGGTTACGAAACCAAAGACGGTGGTACAACCTGGGCAAAGGTCAATTTAGGAATGGCTTGCAATAAAATCAGAATTTACAAAGATGCCAATGGGAAAATTTATGGTTATGCCATTGGTGTAGATGTGTTAAAATTTAACTAAATGAATTTAACAACAATTTGATTAACAAGC
>NZ_DQDX01000214.1:0-5392 GCF_003525665.1 Flavobacterium sp. | reverse complement strand
GCAACCTTTTTTATTAAAAATTCGTCTTTATTTAAAATTAAACACTAAAACTGAATCGTCAATTACAAAATTTAAAAATTATGAAAAAACAATTAATCCTTTTATTCGCGCTATTTTTTAGTTCACAACTGCTAATCGCGCAAACTACTCCATCACAAAAAATAGATGCCTTTATTGAGCAAAAAGGCAATGACTTTCAGGTGGCATATGAAAAGAAAGACGTTAAGGCATACAATGCATTACTTTCTGAATACCTAATACTACACGAAAATTTACCTACGGATATAAAAAAGGAACGCTCCTATGAGCTAAGTAATATTTATTACAATTTAACTTGTCTTTACTCCCTTTTAGGCAATAAGTCCTCAGCTATCAATTGTTTTAAGAAATCAATTGACGCAGGTTATAATAATTACGGCCACGTACAACTTGATACGGACTTAGACAATATCCGAAAAGAGAAGGACTTTATTGCAATCAATAACAAGCTAAAGCTTACTGGAGACTATCTTTTTATTCTTAAAAGAGCGAATAAATACAACCTCTCAGACAGCAGACCGTTACCTAAATTTAACTATCAATCGAGCGATAATCCAAATCTTATGGAATTGCGTAAAGGATTCAAGCTCGATAGCATAGCTGGACAAGGTTCAGACGTGTTGAAAATTTTAAATCTATTGCATTGGGTGCATAATTTGGTTCCGCATAATGGAATGAATGGAAATCCAGAGGTGAAAAATGCATTAAGTATGATTAATGTTTGTAAAAAGGATAACAGAGGATTAAACTGTAGAGGACTTGCCCTAGTTTTAAATGAATGCTACCTTTCAATGGGAATAAAATCAAGGATAGTTACTTGTTATCCCAAAGACATTTTGAAGATTGACAATGATTGCCACGTTATTAATTCAGTTTATTCTGAATCTCTCAAAAAATGGTTATGGATTGATCCGACTTACAATGCATACGTAATGAATGAAAAAGGAGAAATGCTGAGCATAGAAGAAGTGCGTGAGCGTTTGATTAGTGACAAAACCCTAATATTGAATCCCGATGCCAATTGGAACAATCAAAATCCACAGACAAAGGAGTATTATCTGTACAATTATATGGCAAAGAATCTTTATATGCTTGAATGCCCAGCAACTAGCGAATATGATATGGAAACACCCCGAGAAGGGAAAACAATTAGCTATATAAAGCTCCTACCTTTGGATTATGATAATCAAAAGCCAGATAAAGAGGAGTCAGAAGGAAAAATTACAATATTCAAAACCAATAACCCAAAAGTGTTTTGGGAGCATTAAACTAGAATTAAAAAAAGAGGAGTCAGTTTTCTAAAACAAAAAAAACAACGCCAATAGAGTCTGGACGATGGTTTATTTAGGAATGGCTTTCAATAAAATAAGAATTTACAAAGATGCCAATGGGAAAATTTATGGTTATCCAATTGGTGTAGATGTGTTAAAATTTAATTAAATGATTGAAACAACAATTTGATTAACAAGCTGTTTAAACAGAATATTATACTAGTAGAAAAAAAAATTGAAACTAGATGCAACCTTTTTTATTAAAAATTAAAACAAGCTAATATGAAAAACATCAAAATCTCACTTCTTGCAGTAACCGTGCTGTTAGCATCTTGCAACAATAAAGAAGAATTGGTATCGGGTATTACCAAAAAGAATATGGATACCTTAGTAAAACCAGGCGATAACTTTGACCGTTTCGTTAATGGAACCTGGGCTAAAAACAACAAAATTCCAGCAGATAAAGCATCATTTGGTGCTTTTGATATGCTGTATGACAAATCGCAAAAAGACGTGAAAGCCATCATTGAAGAAGCTTCAAAAGGAAGTTTTTCTGAAGGTTCAGACGAGCAAAAAATAGGTGATTACTATAGCTCTTATACGAATCGTAAAGACCGAGATGCGAAAGGCGTTACTCCTATTCAATCGGAATTAAAAGCTATTGATGCTATCGCAAATCACACCGATTTAGCAAGCTATTTTGGTAAAGCCAATAGAACTGGAGTATCAATTCCATTTTCAGTTGCTGTTTTAGAAGATTTTAAAGATCCTAAAAAATATACTTTGATGACTTGGCAAAGTGGTTTAGGACTTCCTGAAAGAGAGTACTACCTTCAGAATGATGTTAAAATGTCCGACATTCGTAAGAAATATGTAGCGCATATCGAAAAAATGTGGCAATTAGTTGGGTTACCCAATGGCGCCGAAAGTGCGGCTAAAGTTATGGCTTTAGAAACTACTTTGGCAACCCACCACATGAAAAAAGAAGACACTCGAAACACAGCAGCGCTGTACAACAAATATGCGTTAACCGATTTAAAATCGTTAATGCCAGATTTTGATTGGACAGCTATGTTAAAAAATGCAGGTGTTGCTAATGAAAAAAATATTGTGATTGCTCAAGTAGCTTATACAAAAAGTTTAAACAATATCATCAAAAACACACCTATTGCTACTTGGAAAACATATTTAAAATGGAGCTTGATAAACAGCACTGCGGGTTACTTAAATACCGCTTTAGACAAACAGAACTTCGAATTTTACGGAAAGACATTGAACGGAACAGAACAACAAGAAGAAGATTGGAAAAGAGCTGTTAGTGCTGTAAATGGTAGTTTGGGTGAAATTGTTGGTAAAGTATATGTTAAAAAACACTTTACTCCAGAGGCTAAAGAACGCATGACGGCCATGGTGAAAAATCTACTTAAAGCTTACGCAGCAAGCATCAAAGAACTAGATTGGATGAGTGCTAACACAAAAAAAGAAGCACTTGCTAAAGTTGATAAATTCATGATTAAAATTGGTTACCCAGACAAATGGAGAGATTATTCTGCATTAAAAGTAACTAAAAATGATTTGTTCGGAAATGCAACAAGAGCTACTGAATTTGAATACAATCGTATGTTAAACAAATTAGGAAAACCGGTTGATAGAGCTGAATGGGGTATGAATCCGCAAACTGTGAATGCGTATTACAATCCAACGCTTAACGAAATTGTTTTTCCAGCGGCAATTCTTCAACCGCCTTTCTTTAATTTAGCCGCAGATGATGCTGTAAATTATGGTGGAATTGGCGCCGTAATTGGGCACGAAATTGGGCACGGATTTGACGATCAAGGAAGTGCTTTTGATGGTGAAGGTGTAATGAGAAATTGGTGGACACCACAAGATCTAAAAGCTTTTCAAACAAGAACAAAAGCTCTTGTTGACCAATACAATAGTTTTAAAGTTTTACCAGATTTAAACCTTAACGGAAGTTTTACGCTAGGCGAAAACATTGGTGACTTAGGCGGATTGAGTATAGCTCTTAAAGCTTATAAAATGTCACTAAATGGAAAAGAAGCTCCTAAAATGGACGGTTACACTGGAATTCAAAGAGTTTTCCTTGGTTGGGGACAAGTTTGGTTAGACAAATCTCGTGAAGAAGCTTTGAGAAGTCAGGTAGCATCCGACCCCCATTCACCTGCAAAATTCAGAATAAATGGAATAGTTAGAAATATTCCAGAATTCTATGAAGCATTCAACGTAAAAGCAACTGATTCTCTTTATTTAGCTCCAGAAAAAAGGGTTAAAATTTGGTAATCAAATTCAAATCAATAATCAAACCCAATAGCAATTTTGGGTTTTTTGTATTTAATCAATATGGAAAAGTGTATGGTTACGCCATTGGTGTAGATGTGTTGAAGGGGGAGTTTTAATAGGTAACAGTAAAAATTAGAATAAATATCAAAAATTAATTTTGCAGAGGCTGTAGAATTAGTTAAAACTACAAGTAACTATGAATTAGTTCAAGATGACTCAACTCTTGGTTGTCTTTTAAAATTCATGTTTACTTTAGAAAATAGAAGTCAGGTAGTTATGCCTCATGCAACGTGCAAGCGAAAAAAAAATAAAAATAAACCAATTGAAAGAAAAACTTATGAAAATTAAAACAATTTTAGCCTTAATGTTTTTTGTAACAACTAATGTTATTGCTCAGAAAGAAAAACCCATTTACTCCTATGTTGAACAAAGAACATTCTTAGAAACTCAAAAAATTGATTTTGTTGACAACAGAATTATTGTAGTTGTGCAAATTGATGGGGAAAATTACAATTTTATAGTAGATACTGGTGCTCCAACTGCATTAGATAATAAGCTTGTAAAAAAATTGAATTTAACTCCACGTAGAATTGTAGAAGCAGGAACAGGCGGAGTACAGAAAGATTCTGTAGGTTTATACATTTTGCCTTCTCTTAAAATAAAAGAGATTGAGTTTGTAAATACTTTGTTTTCAAGTGTCGATTTAGGTTTTCTTAGCAAATGTGGGCAAATTGATGGTATTTTGGGAGCTAATATTATGGTAAATTGTGTTTGGCAAATAGATATCCCAAAAAAAACAAATCACTTTTTCAAACAATACAAAAAAACTTTCAAATCTTGAAAACAAAGCTAAAATGGAACTTTACGGAAAACAAAGCTCACCGTTAATTATTGGAGTAGTGAACAACAAAATAGAAGAGGTTATGCTATTTGATACAGGTGATCCAGCGCTATTTTCTTGGAGGAAAGCAGCCTATAAAGTAGGGTTGAAAAGTGCAATAAAGAAAGAAAATACCTTTAAAACTTATGGCTCACCTTATGGTGGTGTTTTTGGAGAAGAACCTAATGATACTATAAATTATGTTTTTATTGATAAATTAGAAATAGGTTCAACAATAATGGATTCAATTATTACTCAGGTATCAAATGATAATATTTCGAAATTCGGTGTAGAATATTTGGAAAATTACATTGTAACACTTGATTTTCCAAAAAAACGTTTTTATGCAAAATCTATTGAAAATTCTAAGAGTCAAACGAAACCTTTTTTCATTAAATATTCACCCAAAATTTTAAATGGTAAAGTATATCTTGATGAAATTCCTCTCAACGAAAAGGAGATTACTTTAAATTCACAAGTGATTGAAGTTAATGGTGTAAGGTTGGATAGTTTTAAAAGCGAATGCGAATTAAAGAGTTTTCTTAAGACTTGTTGGACATCTGATAAAACAAGGTTGAAAGTTTTAGTAGATAATTCAAGAATAATTGACATTGGAATTTCAAAATAATAGAAGCACTAAGGCATTGCAGCACCTATAAGAAATTGGAGGTTAAATGAACATTTGTGCTTCGTTTCAACTTCAGTGTTGGCAGAGAGTTTTAGTCTCCGAAATAGCCAACTTCTTATAGCTGCAAAACGTTGGCAGAGATTTTAACAACAAACGGAGAAGTAAACATTTAACAATATGACAACGAACAGACTTTTCCTTTTTTTATACTTTTAGCATTTACCACTATTGATTTAGGAAACTTATCAAAGGGTGTTTATATCATAGAAGTTG
>NZ_DQDX01000027.1 GCF_003525665.1 Flavobacterium sp. | reverse complement strand
CTCAAAACTTTATTTTTTGGAATTATAAACAGAAATAACATGTTAGAAAATTTATCAAAAACAATTCAATCTTTAACTGAAATAGCAGTTTCAAACGAACGAAAGGATGTTTTGAATCCGTTAATCGATTACATTCAAAACAAAGTGAATGCTAACGAAGAAATTCGTCTTAATTTTATTTGCACTCACAATTCCAGAAGAAGTCATTTGTCACAAATTTGGGCACAAACAATGGCGTTTCATTTCGGAATCAAAAATATTTTTTGCTATTCTGGTGGAACAGAAGCAACTGCTATGTTTCCAAAAGTGGGTGAAACTTTAGTAAATCAAGGATTTGAAATTCAGAAATTAAGCCAAGAGCAAAATCCAGTTTATGCTGTGAAATTTGATGAAAATCAACATCCAATTATCTGTTTTTCTAAAACGTATTTCGATGATTTTAATCCGAAAAGTAATTTTGGAGCCATCATGACTTGCAATAATGCCGATGAAGGTTGTCCAATGGTTTTTGGTGCAGAAGCCAGGTTTCCAATAAAATATGATGATCCAAAGGCATTTGATGCAACTGATTTAATGAACGAAAAATACGCCGAACGCAGTTTGCAAATAGCATCAGAAATGTATTTTGTATTTTCTCAAATAAAGAAATAATACTATGAAAAAACGACTTGGATTTTTAGACCGATTTTTAACGCTTTGGATATTTTTAGCGATGTTACTTGGTGTTGCTATTGGTTATTTCATTCCGAATTCTGCCGATTTTATTAATTTGTTTTCGTCAGGAACTACGAATGTTCCGTTGGCAATTGGGTTGATTTTAATGATGTATCCGCCATTAACCAAAATCGATTTTTCGCAAGTTCCTAAAATGTTTGAAAAACCAAAATTACTGACAGCATCGTTTTTCATCACTTGGATTTTTGGTCCGTTTTTAATGTTTTTATTAGCTACATTTTTCTTGAAAGACTATCCAGAATACATGACTGGTTTAATCATTATCGGAATTGCACCGTGCATTGCTATGGTAATTGTGTGGAACGAACTAGCCGAAGGAAACCGCGAATTAACTGCTGGATTAATCGGAATTAATAGTTTGTTGCAAGTCTTTTTCTTCAGTTTATATGCCTATTTTTATCTCGAAATCATGTTGCCTTTATTCGGAATTAATGGATTAGAATTAAATATAACAATTGCAGAAATCGCTCAAACAGTTGGAATTTATTTAGGTATTCCGTTTGCATTAGCAGTAATTAGTCGGTTTGCAATTAAAAAATATTTAGGAGATAAATTTTTCAATCAGCAATTTATTCCGTTTGTTTCGCCAATAACCTTGATAGCTTTGCTTTTTACTATTGTAGTCATGTTCAGTTTAAAAGGCGAAATGATTGTAGATTTACCTATGGATGTTGTTAGAATTGCCATTCCATTAGTGATTTTCTTCGCAATTATGTTTTTCTTAATGTTTTTTGTAGCCAAGAAAATCGGAGCGAATTATCGCGATGCAGTTGCGTTATCATTTACGGCTTCAGGAAACAATTTTGAGTTAGCAATCGCGGTTTCCATTGGAGTTTTCGGAATCAATAGCGGACAAGCTTTTGCTGGAGTTATTGGGCCGTTAGTAGAAGTTCCAGCTTTGATTATCTTGGTGAATGTTGCATTTTGGTTGCGTAAAAAATATTTCATTAAAACATCTTAATTGTGTAACATTTGTCACATTTTTTACGATTTATTTTTAGTACTATTGTACCATGAAATATTTTGTAATCCTATTGTGTTTCTATTTTAATGCCTTAACCATTCTTCCATCGGTTAAAGCAATCAAGATGCAATTGGCTCAAAAGGAACAAGTTTCATGCAATAAATCAAAATCTGATTGTGAACCAACAAAAGGTTGCGAAAAAGAGAAATGCCTTCTAAATTTCAATTTTAGTAGTTCAAGCTTTATTGTATTTGCTACAGCTTACAATTTCACAAACAATACTATTTTTATTCCCAAAAAAGAAAATTGTTTATACCACAAAAACTTCATTTCCAATTATAATGTAACTATTTGGCAACCTCCAGAATCGTTTTTATTGTCTTAAATCAAAGTAATTTATGAATTACAACAAATCAATTTAAAAATTTAAAACATAAAAGAAATGAACAAATTAGTTTCAATTATAGCAACAGTAGCTTTCTTATTTTCAATGAATGTAAACGCTCAGCAAGAGCCAAAACAA
This sequence comes from Flavobacterium sp., assembly GCF_003525665.1. GTDB lineage: Bacteria > Bacteroidota > Bacteroidia > Flavobacteriales > Flavobacteriaceae > Flavobacterium. The sequence goes on along the minus strand of NZ_DQDX01000027.1, from coordinate 10,540 downwards.
AAAAAGAAAAAGGCTAAAACCGAAAAATCATGTTCTACAGATGAAAAAAAATCTTGTGGAACAAATGAAAAAAAAGGTGGTTGTTGTTCTTCTAAAAAATCTGAAGAGAAAAAATCATAGAGTAACGACTTAGTAGTTAAAATAGTGCCAGTTTCTAATTGGCACTATATAACTATTGTGTATTTTTAAAAATCTTAAAATGAAAACATTATATAAAATTGTATTGCTTTTAATCTCAAGTTTTGCCATTTCACAAACTACTTTTGATTATCAAGTACAATTAAATCCGATAACCATCCCGAATTTTCCCGGAATTCATTCGTATGCATTTGCTCAACACAATGGTAAATGGCTCATTATTGGAGGTAGAGTAGACGGAATTCATGCGCGTCAACCTTTTAATGCTTTTCCTGCTGCAAGTAATAATACCAATATTTATGTGGTTGATATTGCTACCAATCAGTTTTGGTCGGCTTCTGTAAATTCTTTGGCAACTGCTTTAAAAGAACAATTGCAAGCAACTAACTTCAACTTTTACCAAGATGACACAACTCTTTATTTAATTGGTGGTTACGCGTTTTCGGCTACAGCCAATGATCATATCACGTTCAATAAAATGACATCTGTTGATGTGCCAAATTTGATAAACGCTGTCATCAACGGAACTTCAATTGCTAGTAATTTCAAGCAAATGACGGATGAAAATCTAGCGGTCAATGGTGGACATTTAGCCAAAATTAATAATACATTTTACTTAGTTGGTGGGCATCGTTTTGACGGACGCTACAATCCAATGAACAATCCCACTTTTACGCAAACCTACACCAATAGCATCAAGAAATTTCAAATTGACAATTCAGGTTCGCAATTGAGTATTTCAAATTACCAAGTCGTTACGGATGCGGTTCATTTACACCGACGTGATTATAATTTGTTGCCTCAAGTTTTTCCTAATGGAGAATTGGGTTACACGATTTCATCAGGAGTTTTTCAAATTAATGTCGATTTGCCTTTTCTTTATCCTGTAGATATTAAAGAAACAGGTTACTTTCCGCAAACCACATTCAATCAGTATTTGAGTAATTACCACAGCGCTGTTTCTGCTTTGTATGATGCGACCGAAAATAGAATGCACAATTTGTTTTTTGGTGGGATAAGTCAGTATTATTATAATGGAACCACTTTGATTCAAGATAATGCGGTTCCTTTTGTAAATACAATTAGTCGTACAACACGATTTGCAGATGGTTCTTTGCAAGAATATCAATTGCCAGAAACAATGCCAAGTTTAAAAGGTGCTAGTGCCGAATTTATTCCAAATGAAAGTTTACCCCATTTTTCAAATGAAGTAATAAAGTTAGATGAAATCACAGCAAATGAATTTGTAATTGGTCATATCGTAGGTGGTTTGAGCAGTCCGACGCAAAATCCGTTTAGCGTGAATCAAACTAATACAACTTCGGCAAATGCAACCATTTATGAAGTAAAATTGATTAGAAATCAACCTTTGGGAGTTCAAGAAATCAACGGAAAAAATCCATTTTCTATGTCGGTTTCACCCAATCCAACTCAGAATAACGTTGTAAAAATCAACTTTAATATGGCTTATCCAACAACAATTGATTATTTCGTAACTTCATTGGACGGAAAAATAATTACAGATGGTGAAGTTGCTGATGCCAAACAAGGAGACAATTCAATGAATTTCGAAATCGATGGCGTTTCAAATCAAACGGTTATCATAACTTTTATTTTTGATAATAAGTTCTATGTTTCTCAAAAGGTAATAGTTAACTAAATAAATCAGACTATTTATTCAAAAAGCGTTCAAGAAATTGGACGCTTTTTTTGTAACATTAGTTACTCTGTAACATTTGTAACTGTAAAGCCATTTTAACCGTTCTACTTTTGCTTTATAATTCAGATATAAAATTATGAAGAAAATAAGTTACATCATTTTTACAGGAACAATTTTGAGTTCGTTTTTTGGTTTTAGTCAAGATACTTTGGCTATTTCTAAAGGTGAATTATCTCAGAAACTATCCGAGAAGAATTTACAAATAAAAATTGCCGAAAAAACCTATCAATCGGCAAAGGCAGATTACAATCAATCCAATGCACTCTTTTTGCCCAACATCAATGTGTCGCATACAGGAATTTCTACGACCAATCCATTGATGGCTTTTGGTTCCAAATTGAATCAGGAAGTTTTAACCATGGCAGATTTCAATCCAGCGTTGTTAAATGATCCAGCTAAAACGCAAAACTTTGCTACCAAATTTGAAATCCAACAACCTTTAATCAATGTTGATGGTTTGTTTGAAAGAAAAGCTGCAAAATCTAAAATGGAAGCATATCAATTGCAAACCGAGCGTACAAAAGAATATTTAGAATTAGAGGTTTCAAAAGCGTACATGCAATTGCAATTGGCTTACAAAGCTGTAAAAGTTTTAGAAAAAGCCAATACAACTGGAAAAGCCAATTTGAAATTAGTTGATAATTATTTCAAACAAGGAATGTTGCAAAAAACCGATTTGCTGAATGTTCAAGTTCGAGTAAATGAAATTGCTAACCAATTGCAATATGCTAAAAGTAATGTGCAAAATGCGTCCGATTATTTAGCTTTTTTATTGAATGAAGATAGTAATGGAAAAATCTACAAACCATCGGAAGAATTAGATAATGTAATTGTAATCGAAGAAATAAACACTGCATTATCAGATAATAGAAAAGATATTCAAGCGATGAGTAAATCATCTGAAGCTTATGCTAAGATGTTGCAATCGTCTAAAATGGCTTTCTTACCAAGATTAAATGCTTTCGGAAGTTATGAATTGTACGACCAAAACTTTTTAGGAACTGCTGCCAAAGGTTATTTAGTTGGAGCACAAATTTCATGGAATGTTTTTGACGGATATAAATCGATTGGGAAATTTCAAAAAGCCAAAGCCGAATCACAAAAAGCTGATGTTGAAAAAGACCAATACAAAAAGCAAAGTCAGTTGGAATTAAACAAAATCAATCGTCAATTGAAAGATGCTGAAAATAAAGTAAATCTGTCACAATTAGCATTGGAACAATCGCAAGAAGCTTATAGAATTCGTCAAAACAGATTCACACAAGGATTAGAAAAAACAACCGATTTATTGCAATCAGAAACTCAAATGATTCAAAAAGAATTAGAGCATTTGCAATCAGTTTTCGAGTATAATTTCACTAAGCAGTATTTGCAATTTTTAACTAAGTAAAAGAGTATTAAGATTAGAGTATTAAGTATTAAGACAATAGAAAATATTATGAAGAAAGTAATAACCATCCTAACCCTTTCAACTATCTTATTCGTATCATGCGGAAAGGAAACGAAAGAAACTACTAACAACGAACCAGCAATTGCAGTTCAAGTAAGCGGCATTTCAGCCGATTCTAATGCGCCATTTGTAACTGCAAGTGGAAAAATCGAAGCCGAAAATAGTGCCAATGTTTCTACCCGAATGATGGGTTATGTAACTAAGGTTCATGTAAAAGTAGGACAAAAAGTAGGAGCAGGACAACTTCTAGTTAGTGTAAACAACACCGATTTACAAGCCAAAAAAGCACAAGTAGATGCTTCAATTCTACAAGCAACTGCTGGATATAATAATGCCAAAAAAGATTACGAAAGATTTACTGCGTTGTTCAATCAGCAAAGTGCTTCTCAAAAAGAATTAGACGATATGACTTCGCGTTACGAAATGGCAAAAGCTGGTTTAGAAGGTGCGAAACAAATGCGAAACGAAGTAATGGCGCAGTTTTCTTATTCCAATATTACGGCTCCATTTTCTGGAGAAGTTACCAATACGTTTGTAAAAGAAGGTGACATGGCAAATCCAGGAATGCCTTTAGTTAGTGTTGAAGGAGTTTCAAGAATGCAAGTAACTGCAATGGTTTCTGAAAGTGATATTGCTCAAATTACTAACGGAATGGCAGTTAAAGTTTTAGTGAAATCAATCAACAAAGAAGTAGCAGGAAAAGTTTCTGAAGTAAGTGGTTCGGCTAAAAATACTGGCGGACAATATTTAGTAAAAGTTACTTTAAACGCTACAGACAAAGCCATTTTATCAGGAATGTTTGTGAATGTTCAATTTCCAATTGCAAACAAACCAAAAGTGGAAACAACAATAAAATCAGATAAAGTTATGGTACCAGAAAGTGCTTTGGTAAAACAAGGTCAACTTACAGGTATCTACACAGTAGCTAACGGAAAAACAGCCATTTTAAGATGGATAAGAACCGGAAAATCATTCGGAAACCAAGTAGAAGTTTTATCAGGATTATCGGCTAACGAGCAATACATTGTTTCCGCAGAAGGTAAATTGTATAACGGAGCTAAAGTTAGTATTCAGTAATCAGTGTTCAGTAATCAGTGTTCAGTCGCAGTATTCAGTCTCAGTGTTCAGTCTCAGTATTCAGTGTCACACTGAGCGCAGTCGAAGTACTTTTTAAGTATAAGTTTTTTGTTTTTAAGCATTGCCTTTTAAACTCTTAAACTTCTAAACTCATAAACTTAAAAAAAAATGCAAGAAGGTATATCAGGTAAAATAGCCCATTTTTTCATCAACTCTAAATTGACCATTCTATTGATGGTTGGATTGATGATAATTGGTGTATATAGTTCGTTCTTAATTCCGCGTGAAGAAGAACCACAAATTAATGTTCCAATGGCCGATGTTATGATTGGTTATCCAGGAGCAAGTCCTGCTGAAGTGGAAAGCCGTGTGATAAAACCACTAGAGAAAATTTTGTCCAATATCAAAGGTGTGGAACATTTGCATAGTATGGCTATGAATGGTCAAGCGATGATTATTGTGCAATTTTATGTAGGCGAAGATTCAGAACGCTCGTATGTAAAATTGTACGACGAGTTGATGAAAAACGAAAATATGTTTCCAAAAGGAGTTTTCAAACCCATGGTAAAAACGCGTTCTATTGACGATGTTCCAATGATGGGATTGACACTTTGGAGCGAAACTTTAAACGATTTTGAAATTCGTCAAATTGCGGAAGAAGTAACTTCTGAAATCGAAAAAGTAAAAGACGTTGCTATTACCAAAGAAATTGGTGGAAGAACTCGTGAGCTAAAAGTAGTTTTAGACAAAGATAAAATGGCCGAAAATGGCGTGGATGCTTTGTCAGTTATGCAAATGATTCAAGCCAATAATGGTAGTTCGCAATCGGGAAGTTTTGTTTCTAATGATAAAGAATATTTACTTACAACTGGACAATTTCTATCGAATTCAGAAGATGTGGAGAATTTGGTTGTTGGTGTAAATGCAAACATGCCAGTGTATTTAAAACAAGTCGCTGCTGTTCAAGACGGACCTTCAACACCAAGAAGTTATGTGTCTTTCGGTTACGGAAAAGCTAATGAAAAATATACTAAAAACAAATCAGAATATCCGGCGGTTACTATTTCTATCGGAAAAGTAAAAGGAGCTGACGCGATGAAAATTGCTGATAAAATCCTTGAAAAAGTACAAGGTTTGAAGAAAACATTAATTACCGACGATGTTCATGTGGAAGTTTCTCGAAATTATGGAGAAACGGCTTCTCATAAAGTAGGAGAATTATTGATGCACTTAGGAATTGCGATTATTGCTGTAACACTTTTAGTAATGCTAGCAATGGGTTGGCGTGGTGGATTAGTGGTATTCTTTTCTGTGCCATTAACGTTTGCTTTGACTTTGTTTGCTTACTATATGTTGGGTTATACGCTTAACAGAATAACGCTTTTCGCTTTAGTTTTCGTGGTCGGAATTGTGGTCGATGATAGTATTATCATTGCCGAAAACATGCACCGACATTTCAAAATGAAGCGATTACCATTCAAACAGGCGGCTATTTTTGCAATTAACGAAGTTGGAAATCCTACGATTTTAGCAACGTTTACCGTTATTGCAGCAATTCTTCCAATGGCGTTTGTGTCAGGAATGATGGGACCTTATATGAGTCCGATGCCAATTGGAGCTTCTATTGCGATGTTATTGTCATTGTTTGTAGCTTTAACGGTTACACCTTATTTGGGTTACCATTTATTACACGAGAAAGACGAACAAGAACACAAAGCTGAACAAGGATTGGAAACGTCTTGGATATATAGAGTATATAACAAAATTGAGCGTCCGTTTTTAGAAAATTCTACCAAACGTAGAGTAATGTTGGGAATTACGGTTGTCTTATTAGTAGGTTCAGTTTTAATGTTTTTCACCAAATCCGTTTTGGTAAAAATGTTGCCTTTTGATAACAAAAACGAATTCCAAGTGGTAGTTGATATGCCTGAAGGAACTACGTTAGAAAGAACTGCAGCTGTGACGCAAGAAATTGCTCAATATCTAACCACAATTCCAGAAGTGGTGGATTATCAAAATTACATCGGAACTTCAGCACCAATTACGTTCAATGGTTTGGTTCGTCATTACGATTTGCGTGGTGGAAGCAACATGGCGGATATTCAAGTGAATTTATTGCACAAAGAAGATAGAGATTTACAAAGTCATGATATTGCCAAATTGGTTCGTCCAGAAGTGCAAAAGATTGCTAAAAAATATGGTGCGAATGTCAAAATTATCGAAGTACCACCAGGACCACCAGTTTTATCAACATTGGTTGCCGAGATTTACGGACCAAATTATAAAGATCAAATTGCAGTTGCCAATCAAGTAAAAGGTATTTTAGAAAAAACATCAGATATTGTCGATATTGATTGGTATGTTGAGGATAATCAAACCGAATATCGATTGGAAGTGGACAAAGAAAAAGCAATGCTTAACGGAATTGCTCCACAACAAGTAGTTGGAAATCTGACGTATTTATTGAAAGAATATCCAGTTTCCAATTTGTATGATGAAAATTCTAATAATAGCGTTGGAATCGTATTGTCTCTAGATAATAAAGACAAAACATCGTTACAAGATATTCAGAATTTAAAAATTAAAGGAAGTCAAGGAAATGTAGTTCCAGTTTCCGATTTGGTTAAAGTAGTTGCTGATACGTTGCAAAAAACAATTTACAGAAAAGACCAAAAACGCGTAGTTTATGTAACCGCTGATATGGCAGGAACATTAGAAAGTCCAGTTTATGCTATTTTGGGAATGAATGAAGAATTGCAAAAAATGAAATTACCAAAAGGCTACAAAGTCAACGAATTGTATATGGAGCAACCATCAGACGAAAGTGATTTCACGGTAAAATGGGATGGAGAATGGCAAATTACTTTAGAAGTTTTTCGTGATTTGGGAATTGCATTTGCGGTTGTAATTGTAATCATCTATATGTTGATTGTAGGTTGGTTCCAAAATTTCAAAACACCAATGGTTATGATGATGGCGATTCCACTTTCGTTGGTCGGAATTGTATTTGGACATTGGTTGTTAGGTGCTTATTTCACAGCCACTTCTTTCATCGGAATGATTGCTTTGGCAGGAGTCATGGTTCGAAACTCCGTCTTGCTTATCGACTTTATCGAAATCCGATTGAATGACGGAGTTCCATTAAAACAAGCCATTATCGAAGCAGGAGCAGTGCGTACAACACCAATCTTACTAACAACCGGAGCTGTTGTAATTGGAGCCGTAATTATTCTATTCGATCCAATTTTCCAAGGATTAGCGATTTCATTAGTTTTTGGAGCCATTGTTTCAACAATTCTAACTTTGATTGTAGTGCCATTAATCTACTACATCACTGAAAGAAAAAAATGGGAGAAGAATTAGTGGTCAGTGTTCAGTCGCAGTGTTCAGTCGCAGTGTTCAGTGTTCAGTGTTCAGTGTTCAGTGTTCAGTGCTCAAATTCTTTTCGAGTTATTTTCAGTTCTTAATATGCAATTTTTGAAACTGAAAATAATATCGACAACTTAATAAAAAATAACTAAAATCATTAAAAATGAAAACAAGAATTATTCACGCAGTAGCAGGAACTTTTATCCTTATCAGCATACTTTTATCTTTATATGTAAATCAGAATTGGTTGTGGTTTACTGCCTTTGTCGGTGCAAATCTTTTACAATCATCCATTACAAAATGGTGTTTGATGGCCGATATTTTGACTAAGTTTGGCGTGAAAGACTAAATCCAGCCCAAGCCCAATCCGATTGAAATAATAATTAATAAAGTCGCTACTGAAATTTGAAGGAATTTTAGAGTGACTTTTTTTAATAATTTGTTTCCAATAAAAGCGCCTGTCATTGCCGAAAGTGTGGCGCAAATAAGCAACGGCAAATTTTCTTTCAAGTCTAAATTCAAAATTCGAGTACTGTAAACGCCAAGTCTGGTGAAATCTACAAATGATGAAATTACAACTGTTGTAGCAATAAATGCTTCTTTTGAAAGTCCGGCACGAATTAGAAACGCACTTCGTAAAGCACCTTGAGCGCCAGTCAATCCGCCAAAAAAACCACTTAACGCACCGCCAATGGGAAGTTTGTTTTTATCAAATTGCAAGTTATTAAAAAACGGAATCAAATCAACCACAGCAAAAAACAACATAAAAAGGGCAACAATCAATTTCATCGGAAATACTTCGAATGTCTTTTCAAATAATTGATAGGAGTAAAGCGGTTGCATATTTGGAATTTTCACTAAAAGTAGCGCACCGATAAATGCAAATATCACCGCAGGAACTCCAAATCGGAGTACAACCTCTTTATTGAAATTTTTTCCAACTAAAACCAATTTGAATAAATTATTAGAAAAATGAACTACACCAGTCAAAGCAATGGCAACTTCAACCGGAAAGAAAATCATCATTATTGGCGTTAAAAGCGTTCCTAATCCAAATCCTGAAAAGAATGTTAGAATAGCAACGAGAAAGGCAACAACCGAAATTAGTAGTATTTCCATAGTTCAAAAATAGTCAAAAAAAAAGCTCCCAAATTAATGAGAGCTTCTTTTTTTATTTATCTATCGAACCTAAAACACGTTTCATAAAATCGTTCAGTGCTTCTTTTTTGTCTTTGCCTTCTTTGATCATTTTATTGACTTCGAGCGCGCCGTACATGTTAGAAATTAATTCGCCAATAACATCCAATTCTTCATCTTTCAATGATGGAACTTCGGTTAAAGCTTCAAGAACTTCTATAGTTTCAATTAAATAATCTTGATCATTTTCTTCAATAAATTGCGTCAAATGTTTGATAACTGGTAATTTCATTTGTTTAGTTTAGAAGGTTTTGAAAAGTGTTTAAAAGTTTAAAAGGTTATAAGTTTAAAAGGTTAAGAGTTTAAAAGTTCTTTTAGAAAGACTATGGACAATGCCATTTAACCTTATAAACAATAAACTTTTAAACTAATTCCTTCACCAATTCAGCCAAAACTTCAGCTTTATTAGTTTGTGTTTCGTTCAATAACTTTCCGCCTACAAAAGTTGCAAAAGTTGGTAAATTAGAAACATTCGCTAACTTTCTTGACTCTGGCGAATTTTCTGCATCTACTAAAACAAAAGTAATTTCTTCATTTTCTGAAGCCATTTTTTTGAATTTAGGTTTCATAATTCTACAATTTCCGCACCATGATGCCGAATATTGAACTACAACCTTATTATTAGATGCTACTAAATCTTGTAATGTATCTTCGTTTAATTCGATTAACATAATTTTATTTGAATTGTCAATTTTTAAAAACCAAATTCCAACTTAATTCATTGGAATTTGGAATTTTAAATTTGGAATTTATATTCTTAGTTTTGAGCTAAATAAGCAGCAGTACTTAATCTATCTGCACTCATTGCTTCTTTTCCTTCTTCCCAGTTTGCTGGACAAACTTCACCTTTAGTTTGAACGTGTGTGTAAGCATCAACCAAACGTAAATATTCGTTTACATTTCTTCCTAATGGCATATCATTTACGCTTTCGTGGAATATTTTACCCGTTTCATCAATTAAGTAAGTAGCTCTAAAAGTTACATTTGAACCTTCAAGAATTTCGTCGTTTAACTCTTCATTGTAAACCCATTCTGCATCAAGAATGTCTAAAGCAGCAGCAAGGTTTCTAGTTGTATCGGCTAAAATTGGGTAAGTAACACCTTCAATTCCACCGTTGTTTTTTGGAGTATTTAACCAAGCAAAGTGTACTTCGTTAGTATCACAAGAAGCACCAATTACAATTGTGTTTCTTTTTTCAAATTCTGGTAAAGCAGCTTGAAAAGCATGTAATTCTGTTGGACAAACAAAAGTAAAATCTTTTGGATACCAAAACAATAATACTTTTTTGTTGTTGTTTACTGCTTCTTCAAAAATGTTAATTTTTAAATTGTCGCCCATTTCAGACATCGCGTCAACTGAGATACTTGGGAATTTTTTTCCTACTAATGACATAGTTTATATGGTTTTAATGTTATTTTTAATTTGGTGCAAAAGTAGTATTTAAAAAAGCTTTGTTGTAATAGATTATCATTATATTTTATTATTCTGTAATAGCTTTCTCCTATTGTGTTTTAAGAGATGATTTTAAAATTCAAATAGTGAAATTTTAGTCTGATTTAATAAAGATATCTACTAAAAATTAACACTA
>NZ_DQDX01000024.1 GCF_003525665.1 Flavobacterium sp. | reverse complement strand
TGCTTATTGTAGATATTGTAAATCAATAAAAGATAATATATGCTAGTAAGAGTAAACAAATACTTAATTTAGATTTAAAAAACAACGTGGGTTGGTCTAATTATGTTAAAAAAATGGTCCCGCAATGCACTGTAACCAAGAATAAAAGTTGCCTAAGCTTAATTATTCTACGTCAGTTCGATTGATTTTCACGCATTGAAATGGTGTGAAAATTGTATCGAGAACCCATCCTAATCCGTCAGTTCGGGTGGTATTTGTGAAGTAAAACGGAGCAAAAATATCAAGAACTTTTTAAAAATTTAATATTCATCTTTTTTTACCTCTTTACGATTTCCAGTAAAGATTACTTTTATACTATTTTTTATGTTTAAAAAATTATTTCTAAAATTGGATAAACGAAATGAAATCCACAATTTTTGAAGTTATACCAATCTAATTTGCGGCTTTTATTAAACCCAAAGACAGTGAAGAATTCTATTTAATTTCATAAAATTTAAATCTCATTTTTATTATAAAAACAAAAAAGTCCCACCGAAGCAGGACTTAAGATTTTCATCTACGGCATATAGCCTTATTGTGAAAAGATTAAAGATTAGAAGTTTTAATCAGTCACAAAGATAAGTAAAACATTTTAATGTTGGTTTACGGTTTTCCGTAAAATGGTTAATTATTTTTTATTTACCTTTCAAAATTGAATTAAAAGCAGTTAGTTATGGCAAAAATATTAGGGCTAGATTTAGGAACAAACTCCATTGGTTGGGCGATAGTTGATAAAGATGGAAATGATTTTTCCTTGGTAGATAAAGGTGTTAGAATATTTTCTGAAGGAGTAAATATTGAGGCAAAGACAAATAGCGAAAGTTCTAAAGCAGCAAAACGAACAGAATTTAGAAGTGCTAGAAAATTAAAATACAGACGAAAAATTAGAAAAATTGAATTGCTAAAAGTTTTGTCAGATAATAATTTATGTCCAAAATTATCTGATGATGAATTATATGATTGGAGATATAAAAAAGTTTATCCGCAAAATGACGAATTCAGAATTTGGTTAAGTACAGATAGTCAAGATGATGAAGCTGAAAGAAAAAAGCAAATCAAGAATCCATATTCATTTAGATTTAAAGGTGCAAAAGAAAATCTTAATTTAAACACTAAAGAAGATAGGTATGTTTTAGGAAGAGCATTTTATCATATTGCTCAAAGACGTGGTTTTTTGAGTAATCGATTGGACAGTTCCGATAATTCAATTATTGAAGAAAAAAATTCTGAAATTACAGGAATAATTATTGATGCAACTTCAATTTTAGAATTTTCAGATTTGATTTCAGAATTTTTATCAAGCTATGATAAAGAAGAGACAAGTAACAAACCTTTATTTACACTTTCAAGAGCTTTTAATGCCATTATAAAAGAGAATTCTACTTTAGTCTATTCAGATTTAAAGGAAAAACTACAAGAAAGATTAAACAAAAAAGAGTTTCTCGGACCTGTTAAAAGGGCAATAAGCGATTTGACGGAAAAGATACAAGACGAAAAATGTGCTACTTTAGGAGAATACTTCTATACATTATATCAAAAAGGAGAAAAAATACGAGGTGAATATACTCATAGAATTGACCACTATTTAACAGAATTCAATTTCATCTGCAAAAAGCAAAACATCCCGAATGAGATAAAAGAAAAAATAGAGAAAGCAATATTTTTTCAAAGACCTCTAAAATCCCAAAAAGGTTTGGTTGCCAAATGTCCGCTTGAAAATAGGAAAGCGTGCGTGCCAATTTCACATCCCGATTTTGAAGAGTTTAGAATGTTGAGCTATTTGAATAATGTTAAAATTAAATTGCCAACTGATGAAAAATTAAGATTACTAAATGAAGATGAAAAGGAGCAAATTCAATCTTTATTTTTTAGAAAATCTAAAGCTAATTTCGATTTTATTGATATCGCCAAAAAACTTACACCAAAAAATTCAAAATCTGGTTATTATAAAGATAAGAATGTTTCTGAATTTGATGTTCTTTTCAATTATAATTTGGGAAGTAACGTTGCAGGTTGTCCTACAATTTCTAATTTAGTTGATGTCTTTGGCTCAGACTGGAAAAAATATTTACTTTCAAATTTTGTAAAAAACACAAAAGTAGAGAGTAATACAAAAGTTCAAAAATCGATTGATGATATTATAGATGATGTTTGGCATGTTTTATTCCGGTTTGATAATGAAGAATTATTAAAACAATTTGCAATTGAAAACCTTAATTGTGATGAAAAAACAGCAACAAAATTTTCGAAAATAAAACTCAAACAAGATTACGGTTCTTTGAGTTTGAAAGCAATTAGAAATATTTTGCCATATTTAAGACAAACTCTTATTTATTCACATGCTGTTTTCTTGGCTAATATGAAAAATATTTTGCCAGCTGAAATTTGGAATAATGAAGAAAACAGAAATATTATTAATAAAGAGATAAATTCAATTATTGAAAACTATAAATTGTATAGTAACAATATAGATATTGTCAACGGATTAATAAAAAATGTAAAAAAAGAAAACGGAACTTGGAATTCTACTAATGTATTTGTGGCAGAAGCATACAAAAATGCATTAAACAAAAAAGTAAAAGATTTTTTTGGAACTAAAAAATGGGATGAAACTCCTGAAACTTTTCAAGCCAAAGTCTTATCAGAATGTTTTGATCTTTTCACAAATCAAATGAAACTCAATTCAGATAGAGGAGAATTTGCAAAAAAGCAAACAATTGACGAAATATTAAAAGCTTTTTTGAGTGATAATTTTAATGTTACCGAAGAGAGCTTGAAAAAGTTATATCATCCATCAGCAATTGAAGTTTATAAGAAAGCTAAACGAAGTGATGAGGATGGTAAAAAATATTTAGGAAGTCCATTAATTTCCTCTATAAAGAATCCAATGGCAATGCGTTCATTGCATCAATTGAAGAAAGTTGTCAATCAATTAATTAAAGATGATATGATTGATGAAGATACCTCAATTCATATTGAAATGCCAAGAGAATTAAATTCTTCTAACGAAAGAGTTGCAATAAGACAATGGAATGAAGATTTAAAGAACAGAAGAAACAAATATACCGAAGAAATTAAATCAATTTTTAGAGGAGAAATAATAACTGAAGGTTGCAATGATTCAAATCCAAATTATAACGATTATGAACCAAGCGAAACCGATATTCTAAAATACCAACTCTGGATTGAGCAAAACAAAGTGTGTCTTTATACAGGAAAAACTATTTGTTTGTCTGATTTTATTGGCAATAATCCAAAATTTGATATTGAACACACTATTCCGAGAAGTCGAAGTTTAGACAATTCACAACAGAATAAAACATTATGTTGTGCAACTTATAATCGTCAAACCAAAAAAGATAAAATTCCATTTGAGTGTGCAAATCATGATGAAATTTTACCAAGAATAAAACATTGGTATGCAAAATATAAAGGATTAGAACAACAAATTAAAGATTTATCTAAAAAAATAAAAGCAGCTTCAACCAAAGAAAAAAGAGATAAATATATTATTGAGCGTACCAAATTGAGATTTGAATATTCATATTATTTTAAGAAATACAAATCGTTCACAATGGAAGAAGTTCCAGAAAGTTTCAAGAGTAGTCAATCGGTTGATATTGGTATTATTAGTAAATACGGAAATCTATTTCTAAAAACTGTTTTCAATAAAGTATATCCAATAAAAGGTAAAACGACTGCCAATCTGAGACAAATGTGGGGATTGAATGAAAAATCCAGAGACAATCATGCACATCATGCAAAAGATGCAGTTGTAGTTGCTTGTTGCACAAGAGATATTAATGATGCTTTAGCAAATTATTATCACGATCTAGAACAATTTGATTTTTTTGGAAAGCCAAAACCATCATTTTCTCACAGAATTCCATGGGAAGGTTTTCACAAAGATGTAGATAATTTTGACAATAACACTTTAATTAGTCACTACACGCCAGATAATTTGCCAATTCAAAGCAAAAAAGCTATCAGAAAAAGAGGAATTATTCAACGAAATGAAAAAGGTGAGATTAAATACAAGCAAGGCGATACTGTTCGTGGTGCATTGCATAAAGAAAGTTTTTACGGTGCCATTAAAAGAGAAGAACTAAATAAGAAAACAGGAGAAACAGAAGAAGTTATAAAATATGTAAAACGTCAAGGTATCGAAATGTTTAAGGATGCTGATTTGAAAAATATTGTTGATGACAAAATAAAAGAAATAGTTACTAATGGTCGTGAACAAGAAAAGCAAATAAAAAAAGAAATTGAAGAGTTAAAAAAACAACTAAAGAATTTAAAGGAAGAAGAAGAGCAACCTATAAAAGAATCAATTCAAGTACTTGAAAATAAAATTAAAAATGATTTATATGTTTTGCCAAACAAAAGCGGAAATCCAGTTCCAATTAAAAAAATACGCTATTACACAAGCGATGTAACAAATCCGTTATTCATAAAAAAGCATCGTGATGTTTCAAGACATGAACATAAACAATTTTATCACGCAAAGAACGATGGGAATTATTGTATGGCTATTTATGAAGGATTGGACAAAAAAGGTAAAATATCAAGAAGTAATCAACTAATTAATATTATTGATGCAGGAAAGTATTTCAAATTGAGCAATGAAGATAAAAAACAATATCCAATTGCTCCCGAAAAAGATGAAAATTTAAACTCTTTAAAATATATTTTAACGAAAGGGAAAATGGTTTTAATTTACGACAAATCTCCTAATGAACTATTTGAAATCTCTGAGGAAAAATTATTAGAACGCTTATTTGAAATAACACAATTAGATGTAGAAAAATATGCGGAAATAAAACTTTTGTTTCATTCAGAAGCTAGAGATAAGAAACGAATCACCGAATTTATGGGGTTAAAAACTGGAATGAAAGGAGGTAAAAATGTCGGCGAACAAAAAAAATATCCATGGATTAAAATTGGAGCTAATACATTTGATTGTTTAGTCGAGGGTTATGAGTTTGTTTTGACACCTACAGGTAAAATAAAATTTTTGAAATAAATTATTTTGGTGTATATTTACACCACTAAATAAATTTTATTATGGCCAGACAAAGTATCACATTAGCTAATCAAAATG
This sequence comes from Flavobacterium sp., assembly GCF_003525665.1. Classification (GTDB taxonomy): domain Bacteria; phylum Bacteroidota; class Bacteroidia; order Flavobacteriales; family Flavobacteriaceae; genus Flavobacterium. Next base: position 4,571 of record NZ_DQDX01000024.1, on the reverse strand, counting down.
ATGAATGGCTAAAACAGCAAGTTGCAAATGAAGAATTTACTAGTAAAAGTGAAGCGGTAAATTATTTGATAAAGCAAGCCCGAGAGCAAGATGCCTATGTGGAATTTGTAAGAATGAAATTGGAAAAAGCCGAAAAAAGCGGTTTCAGTATAAAGACCAAAGAAGAATTATTAGCAGAAATTAAAAAAAAATTGAATGTATAGTTATAAACTAAATATTCAAGTGGAAGAGGATTTAACCAGAATTTTTGAGTATGGTATTGGTCAATTTGGTTTAAAACAAGCAGAGAAATATTACGAAATGTTTTTTGAATGTTTTTCTAAAATAGCATCAAATCCTTTTCTTTTTCCTAATGCTAATCATTATAAAATAGGTTATCGCTACTGTGTTTGTGGTGTAGATACGATTTTTTATAAAATCAATGCTGATGAAATTGAAATTATGGCAATTATAGGAAGACAAAATTTTTAAGAAGTTCATTGACATAAAGTTTTCAAACTCTTAAACAGCTCAAACCACAACGGTGTTCCAGCGATAGCTCACTCTGTTGTGGGTTGATTAAAGATTAGAAAACACGATATTTCCTCAGACGTTAAATCTTTACCATCGGGTGTTGTGGGTTGATTAAAGATTAGAAAACACGATATTGAAACCTAGTGCGGTTAATACATCTTTTAAGTTGTGGGTTGATTAAAGATTAGAAAACACGATATTAGAATCGTTAAACAATGCAGTAGTCAATATGTTGTGGGTTGATTAAAGATTAGAAAACACGATATTGCAATCCCACTTATAAAAGTACGTCTGTAAGTTGTGGGTTGATTAAAGATTAGAAAACACGATATTAAATGGATTCTTTAAGTTGGGAAGTAGCTGTTGTGGGTTGATTAAAGATTAGAAAACACGATATTAGAGCCATTAGCATTTAATGCGCTTACAGAGTTGTGGGTTGATTAAAGATTAGAAAACACGATATTAAATCTTCATAAGTCACGCCCTCATTAAAAGTTGTGGGTTGATTAAAGATTAGAAAACACGATATTAACAACAAACGGCACAAGTGTACCAACGATGTTGTGGGTTGATTAAAGATTAGAAAACACGATATTTTTGCTAAGTTTTCAGATTTAAAATCATTAGTTGTGGGTTGATTAAAGATTAGAAAACACGATATTATTACGCAATAGTTATGCGTTGTTTAGAATGTTGTGGGTTGATTAAAGATTAGAAAACACGATATTTTCCGTTTATAACACTTTTCATAAGATTAGTTGTGGGTTGATTAAAGATTAGAAAACACGATATTCGACAACGAAAAAAGTTACTTAAACCATTTGTTGTGGGTTGATTAAAGATTAGAAAACACGATATTGCAAAGTCTAATAAATCATCATCATCATTTGTTGTGGGTTGATTAAAGATTAGAAAACACGATATTTATCACACGTAATTTAGATGCAATTGAGCAGTTGTGGGTTGATTAAAGATTAGAAAACACGATATTCTTAAAAACAAATTAAACAACGTTCTACCCGTTGTGGGTTGATTAAAGATTAGAAAACACGATATTTCTCCAGCCAATTTAGTGAAGCAGGAACAGTTGTGGGTTGATTAAAGATTAGAAAACACGATATTGTCTGAACTATGGTTTAGAATGGTTACTTTGTTGTGGGTTGATTAAAGATTAGAAAACACGATATTACAAATGCAACGAATGTAATACAGAAATGGTTGTGGGTTGATTAAAGATTAGAAAACACGATATTCAATTAGCAAGGTTAGTAGATGTTTTACCTGTTGTGGGTTGATTAAAGATTAGAAAACACGATATTATTTACAGAAGAAATTAAACCCGATTTATTGTTGTGGGTTGATTAAAGATTAGAAAACACGATATTTTATTGATTATTGCAATTACATCAGAACCAGTTGTGGGTTGATTAAAGATTAGAAAACACGATATTATTGAAAGAAAATACCAAGTCAACACGTGAGTTGTGGGTTGATTAAAGATTAGAAAACACGATATTAGTTGGCTCGTTACCTTCTAATAATCAAGAGAATAAAGTATTATATCGTGATAAAAAACGCTTCTTTTTTGCAGTGAAAAGGCAAGATTGAGGCATTTTTTTATTTCAAAATAATTCTAACTGCGTAGGTTGTGGTTCTTTAGGCACTTCTGCTCTACCCCAAAAGTTCAAAATATTTCCAAACTGTTTATCGGTGATACGCAAAACACTTACCTTACCCAAAGGCGGTAATAATCTGTGAATGCGTTTCTCATGCACATCGGCACTTTCACTACTAGCGCAATGCCGTACATAAACTGAATATTGCATCATACTAAAACCATCTTTTAGCAAGTTGTTTCTAAATCCTGATGCATTTTTTTTATCCTTTTTAGTTTCTGTCGGTAAATCAAAAAATACAAATAGCCACATAATTCGGTATCCGTTTAGATCCATAGTTTTGGATATTTTATCTTTTTCCTCTCGCCGGTGTAACATTGTTGTAACGAACTTGCTGTTTTTTGCAATGCAACCATCAACGGACTTTTCTCCTCTTTAAAATAAACAGTCCGAGTAAGAATCTGCAACAATTCTGATTTTAGTAAAGTATTCAACTCTTGCTCATCATAATTTTGCATTAACTCAAATACCTTTTCATCTACAATTGGTCTAAATGGTTCCATGATATCATCAGCCAAAGCAAAAGCATTGTATTTACTTTTATGATGAATTCCCAAAGTATTTAGTAAACCACTTCCAGATAATGCTCTCGCAGTTGCAGCTCTCAAAATAGCATAACCATAATTCAAAAAATTATTAGGATAATCACCAAATCGTTCACGCTTAAATTTCATTTCAAAAAAAGATTTCCAGTATTGACTTGCTGCAACGCCTTCCATATTTGAACTATCGCCACTTAAAACTTTACTCGCTAAAAAGTCAAAACTGTTTTTACTTCCAGTTATCTTTTCCAAAAGAATTCCTTGATTAGTAATTTTTTCAACAATGGTTTGCTGCCACAATTGTTTTTTTAAGGGAACGCTTGCATTAATTTGCTGTTTAAAAATTTCTTGTTGAATGTGATGACTATTCAAATTCAAAAACAAACCATTTGGTAAATGATTGGTACTACAAACAATCAAAGCTGCATTGTTTTCAATTAGAAAATTCATTGCTGGAATACTTAAATAAATTTCTGGATGATCTAGAACGATAAATCCAATTTCCTCTATTGGAATTGTGCTTTCTCTAACATCTGTTTTGATAACTAATTGTAAATTCTTTGTAGTAAGCGAAGCCTTATTCTCTAATAATATAGTTTTTTTAAGCATCTTAAATTATTTTTACACTAAGTTATAAAAGAGAAAATAGTATTCTTTACGGAAAACCGTAAACAACTTAACTATTAATTAAATTAGCTTTACAACAAAAAAAAAATGCCAAGAATCCTCTTCCTCTTCCTTCTACTATCCACAACTTCATTCTCCCAAATAAAACTCCTATCCTGGAATATTGAAAACTTGGGTAGTTCCAAGTCAGATACAACCATTAGTTTCATTGCCAACACCATTAAAAATTATGATGTTGTGGCTTTACAGGAAGTTGTTGCTGGTAATGGTGGTGCGCAAGCCGTGGCACAACTCGCCGACGAATTAAATAGAAAAGGAGCCAAATGGGATTACGTGATAAGCGATCCAACGTCAAGTAGCGCTTATAAAGTAGAACGCTATGCTTTTCTTTGGAAAACCGCCAAAGTCAAGAAAATTGGCAAAGCATGGCTCGAACAAAAATACAATTTAGAGATAGATAGAGAACCGTTTTATTGCACCTTCGAATACAACAACAAGCAATTTACACTCGCCAACTTTCACGCGATAACCAAAAAGAAACAACCCGAAACCGAAATCAAATATTTCAAATATTTACCAGCGCAATATCCTGATTTAAACTTGATTTTTGTGGGCGATTTCAATTGTCCGCAATCGCATACTGTTTTTAATCCGTTGAAAAAGATGGGTTATCAATCGGCATTCGTCAATCAGAAAACATCGCTTAAACAAGAATGCAAAAACAACAATTGCCTTGCCTCAGAATTTGATAACATCTGGTTCAAAACAGCCAAAATCGCAGTATCAAAAACTGAAGCCATCCATTTCTACACCAATTTTGAAACCCTAAAACAAGCAAGAGCAATCTCCGATCATATTCCGATTGCAGTTACATTTTCAATAAATTAATAGGTGATTACGGTTTTCCGTAAAATACGAACTTACGCGTTTAGTATTTTTACAGAAACGCAACAGTCATGAAAAAAACCATACAATTTCTTGTCGGATTAATTGCTGCACTACTATTATTCAATACTTGTAGAACCTAAGAGCTTGCTCAACCACAACAGCTTTTACCAGAATCGGCAGAAGCAATAGCGATTGACTCGGCTATCAATCATCATGAAGACGCCACCTATCACTACGAATACCGAACAGGAACATCAGGAGATTATCAATACAATTATGACGTAATTGCTAATGATACGATAGAAATAAACTGGAAGGCAACATC
>NZ_DQDX01000022.1:3943-20457 GCF_003525665.1 Flavobacterium sp. | reverse complement strand
GAATTTTCTATTTTAAGAACTTAACAAGCTGATTTTTATTGTCTCGCAATTTTTTTATATCTAATATTTTAAATCTAATATCTAAAATTACGTTGTTAAGAAAAATGTTTATAATAAAACCAAACAATAGCTCGTTATCCATACTATAATGATAATTTTGAGAGATTAATTAAATTACACACAATGCAAAAAATAACAGCGTTTTTACTACTGAATTTATTGGTTGGTTCTGCAACTCTATCAGCACAACAAACGGAGATTTATATACATCAATTAAGGGAGTTTGATAAAGCCGTTTCGTTATACAATGACCAACAATATCTTGCTGCTCAAATTATTTTTGATAAAGTAAAACAAGATAATGTTTCTCAAGATGTTAAAGCCGATTGTGCTTATTACATTGCATTTTGCGCAATAAAATTAAATCAAAGCAATGCCGATCAATTGATGGAAGATTTCGTGACCGAATATCCAACAAGTTCTAAGCAAAATCAGGCTTATATTGGCGTTTCACAATATTATTTTCAACAAGGAAATTATCCGCAAGCGTTGGAGTATTTTGATAAAGTAGACGAAAGCGGATTAACTTACGCCGAACAAGAAAAATTCAATTTCCAAAAAGGATATGCTTATTTCACTGCCAAAAAGAAAAAAGAAGCAACTACGTATTTCAATAAAGTTCAAAATTCGCAAGAATATGGTTCGCAAGCCAAATATTATTTAGGATTTATGGCTTATGAAGCCGATGATTATAAAGAAGCAACCAAACAATTCGACCAAGTTTCGGGTGAAGAAAAGTACAAAGAAAAGCTGTCTTATTTTCAAGCAGATATGAATTTTAAATTGGGTAATTTCCAAAAAGCAATCGAATTAGGAAAAGCCGCAATGGCAAAATCTAACGCTTTAGAAAAATCAGAATTGAATAAAATTATCGGTGAAAGTTATTTCAATTTGAAGCAATATAACGAAGCATTACCTTATTTGAAAGAATATAAAGGGAAAAAAGGTAAATGGAGCAACACCGATTTCTATCAGTTAGGTTATACGTATTATCAACAAAAAGATTATGAAAATGCGATTATTCAATTCAGTAAAATCATTGATGGAAAAGATTTTGTAGCGCAAAATGCTTACTATCATTTGGGTGAAAGTTACATGAAAACCGACAAAAAGCAACAAGCTTTAAACGCGTTTAAAAATGCATCCGAAATGGAATTTGATTTAAAAATTCAAGAAGATGCGAGTTTAAATTATGCTAAATTAAGTTACGAAATAGGAAATTCATATCAATCGGTTCCTACTGTTTTATCCGCGTTTATGACAAAATATCCAAATTCGCCAAGTAAAAACGAAATCGAAAATTTATTGATTAATTCGTACATCACTTCTAAAAATTATAAAGAAGCTTTAACGTTATTAGAAAAAAATAAAAGCCCAGAAAATCGCTTGGCTTATCAAAAAGTAACGTTCTACCGCGGATTAGAATTGTTTACTGATGGAAGTTATCAAGAAGCTCAAAAAATGTTTAAGGCTTCATTAAAGGAACAAAAAGATGCAAAATTTACTGCGCGAGCTACTTTTTGGAAAGCCGAGTCTGAATATGTATTAGACAATTTTAATGAAGCATTATTGAGTTTCAAACAATTTGAAGGAATGGCCGAAGCTAAAAATACGCCAGAATTTAAAAACATCAATTACAACATTGCATATTGCTATTTCAAACAAAAAGAATACGACCAAGCAGGAAATTATTTCCAAAGTTTTATTGAAACTTCGAAAGACGACAAAACGCGTTTGAATGATTCGTACTTGAGATTGGGCGACAGCCGATTTGTAACTTCCAAATATTGGCCAGCAATGGATGCTTATAACAAAGCAATCGAATTGAAAAGCGTTGATGCCGATTATGCTGCGTTTCAAAAAGCAATTAGTTACGGATTTGTAAGTAAAAATGATAAGAAAATTGAAGATTTCAATAAGTTTTTAGCAACATTTAAAACATCTCAATATCGTGATGACGCGTTGTTTGAATTAGGAAATACCTATGTTGCTGATAACAAAACCGATCTAGGATTGAAAACTTACGACCAATTATTAAGCGAATTCAAAAACGGAACGTATGCTTCAAAAGCGGTTTTACGTCAAGGTTTGATTTATTACAATGCAAGTAAAGACGATCAAGCGATTACTAAATTCAAAAAAGTGGCAGCCGATTATCCTAGAACTCCAGAAGCACTTGAAGCAGTTGCTACAGCAAGATTAATTTATGTTGATAATGGAAAAGTAGACGAATATGCATCTTGGGTAAGAACATTAGATTTTGTAGAAGTTTCTGATACCGAATTGGATAACGACACTTATGAAGCTGCCGAAAAACAATATTTGCAAAATAACACCAAACAAGCCATCGCCACTTTAAGTAGTTATGTTGCTAAATTTCCTAAAGGAATTCATGCATTGAAAGCTAATTTCTACTTGGCACAATCGTATTATGCTGATGGTTTAGAAGCCAATTCTATTCCGAATTACGAATATGTAATTGCGCAATCTAAAAGTGAATTTACAGAACAAGCATTGGCTCGTTTAAGCGAAATTCATTTGAAGAAAAACGATTTTGCAAAAGCAATTCCGGTTTTAAAACGATTGGAAACTGATGCTGATTTTCCACAAAACATCACATTTGCACAAGCTAATTTGATGCGTTCGTATTACGATCAAAAAGATTATCCCAACGCAGTTGTTTATGCTGATAAAGTGTTGAACAATCCAAAAACAGATAACAAAGTAAAAAGTGATGCTCAAATTATCGTTGCACGTTCGGCTGTAAAAGCGAATGATGAAGGTAAAGCAAGAACGGCTTATGCAAATTTATTGAAAATTGCCAAAGGTGAATTAGCTGCCGAAGCATTATATTATGATGCTTATTTCAAAAATAAAGATTTAAAATACGATGATTCTAACAAGTCAGTTCAAAAATTAGCTAGAGATTATTCGGGTTACAAATATTTTGGAGCAAAAGGATTGGTTGTCATGGCTAAAAATTATTACGGATTAAAAGACAGTTTTCAGGCAACATCAATTTTGGAAAGTGTAATTGATAATTTTTCTGATTATCCAGATGTTGTTCAAGAAGCCAAAACCGAATTGGATAGTATCAAAACCGAAGAAGCAAAAACCAATTCGTCAATTAACAAATAAATCTTTGTGCAACTCTTGTAATAGATAAAAAAATAAAAATGAAAATCAATTTCCAATATAAAATCGCCATTGTAACTGTTCTTTTTGGAACGCAACTTACAATCGCACAAAAGAAAGATCAAAACATTGGTAACGAAGTGGTAAATGTGGTAAAACCATATACGCCAACAATTTCTGATGCTTTTAAAGTAAAAGAAACACCATCATTAGACGATGACGATAATAGTAAAAAAGAGAACATTCAGTACAATATTTTCTCTTTTCCAGTAGCGTCAACTTTTACACCTTCTAAAGGTAAAGCAGCAAATGTTGATAAAGAAGAACAAGAAAAATTGTTTAGTAATTACGCCACTTTAGCAGCAGGAAATTACGGAAACATCAACGCCGAATTATTTGTAACTCAAACATTAGAAAACAATAATTACGTAGGAGCAATGTTGCGTCATCTATCTTCGCAAGGCGGAATTAAAGAAGCGGTTTTAGACGATAAATTCTCAAATACTTCTTTAGATTTAACCTACGGAAGCAGAACAAGAGAAATGTCATGGAATGCCGATTTAGGTTATTCTCGTCAGATGTACAATTGGTATGGATTAAATCCAGCTTTATATGAAACGCTTTTGCCAGCCGATAGAATTGCTTTTATCGATGGAATTGATCCAAAACAAACGTATCAAAATATTTCTCTTGGCGGAAGATTATCCCTCAAAGAAAGTGTTTTTAAAGAAGCATCAATAAAATTCAATCGTTTTTCAGATGCGTTTTCATCTGCCGAAAATAGATTTGTTGCAAAACCATCATTCGCCTTTGAATTTTTAGAAGAAAATATAAAAGCCGATTTCGTATTAGATTATATTGGTGGAAGTTTTGACAAAGATTATTTAGGTAATAGCGAAATAAAATACGGATTTACAAACATCGGTTTTAAGCCAAGTTTCCAAATTTTGAAAGATGATTTATCTGTAAATGTAGGAATTGGTTTGTTCTATTCGATGGCAAATCAAGAAGGAGATAACAAGTTTTTTATCTATCCAAATATCACGGCTTCCTATAAAATTGTTGGCGATTTAATGATTGCTTACGCTGGAGCAGAAGGTAATTTGAAACAAAATTCGTTTCAAGAATTCACGCAAGAAAATTTCTTTGTTTCACCAACTTTAGGAATTTCACCAACCGATCAAAAGTTTGATATTTATGTTGGATTGAAAGGAAAATTAGCGAATTCTATCAGTTATAATGTTCGTGGTTCGTACTTAAATGAAGATAACCGAGCATTGTTTAGAAATAATGAGTACAATTATGACAATGCAAATACTGAAGGTTATGCCTACGGAAATTCATTTGATGTAGTTTACGATAATGTAAAAACATTAAGTTTCTTTGGTGAATTAAAAGCCGATTTCTCTAAAAATGTGTCTTTCGGAATCAACGGAACTTTCAGTAATTATTCTGAAAAAGACCAAAACGAAGCATGGAATTTACCAACTTTAAAAATTGGTTCTAATGTAGATTTTAACATCACGCCAAAATGGTCGGCAGGAGTTAATGTTTTCTTTGTTGGAGAACGAAAAGACCTAGTTACTCTTACTTCATTTGATCCAGCAATTCCAAATGTAAGCGAAATCGTCACACTTGATAGTTACTTTGATTTAAATGCTAACGTAGGTTACAAATACAGCGATAGATTGACTTTTTTCTTAAGAGGAAATAACATTGCCAACCAAAAATACCAACGTTGGATAAATTATCCTGTTCAAGGAGTTCAAGGATTGGTTGGAGCAAATTACAAATTTGACTTTTAATTAATGCCACAAAGGCACGAAGGCACAAAGTAATTTTAATATTATCTTTGTGCCTTTTTTAATACTTTGTTGCTAAATAGCTACATCAAATAAATAGTGCTATTTTAACGCTTTAAAATTATAAATATTTCTTTTTTAAAAAACTTTTAGACTTAGTGTCTTCGTGGCTAAATATGAAACAACAAATCCTTCAACAACACCAACAATTACTTCAAGATAAAATCGATATTTTTCGCGATATGATAACTGCATTAACCGAAGATGCTCAAAACGATGCTAAAGGTTCGGCTGGTGATAAACACGAAACCGCTTTGTCCATGATGCATATCGAACAAGAAAAACTAAATCATAAATTAAAAGAAATTCTGGCCCAAAAAGCCATTATTGATAAAATTGATGCTTCCGCAAATCATACTAAGATCGCTTTAGGAAGTTTAGTTCAAGCCAATGGAATGTTACTTTTTATAAGTGCCGCTTTACCCAAAATCACAGTCGATGATAAATCGATAATAGCAGTTTCTCCGCAATCTCCACTTGGAAATAAATTAATGGGAAATAAAGTTGGATTTTCGTTTGAGATAAATACTACTAAGTATGAAATTCAGTCTATTGAATAGATTTGAATTCTGTTTTTACAATCTCAAACCCAAAACTCCATTTCCAAACCAATTTACTTTCATATATATATCATAAATACATTTTTACTTTAAATTTATAACTAAATAGTCTTTTTTGGTTTTAATATTTGAATCAATACCGCAATTTTGCTTCATCAAATAAAACAAAGTACAATTAAAAGGAAAAGAGTATGTGTGGTATATTAGCAATCATAGGAAAAGGAAAAGACGAGCAATTAGTAAAACAACTTTCTAAAAGAATGTCACATCGTGGTCCAGACGAAAGTGATATTCATGTTACAGAAAACGGACATATATTAAGTCACGAACGTTTGTCAATTATCGATTTACATTCGGGTAAACAACCAATTCAAGGAACGTCTTCTGCGTGGATGATTCACAATGGAGAAATATACAACCATCAAGCTTTAAGAGATGGCGTTTTAAAAGGTCATACTTTTAAAACCAAATCCGATTCTGAAGTTATTGTACATTTATATGAAGAATTCGGATATGATTTTGTTGATATGCTAGACGGCGATTTTGCTTTCGTAGTAATCGATGGTGACAACTACATTGCAGGTCGCGATCCGCTAGGAGTGAAGCCATTGTATTATGGAATGGACGAAAGAGGAAGAGTTTATTTTGCTTCCGAAATGAAACCCATTGCAGATCAATGTAAAACATTTTCAACATTTCCTCCAGGACATTATTACACTCCAGAAACCGGTTTTGTAAAATACTACAAACCAGAATATGAAGATTTTACCAAAGCAACAAAAGAACTTGATTTACTAGAAATAAGAGAAGCTTTAACCGAAGCTACACGCAAGCGTTTAATGAGCGATGTGCCAATTGGCGTATTACTTTCTGGCGGATTAGATTCGTCTTTAACATCATCAATCGCAGCTCGTTTATTGAAAGAAAAAGGTAAAGATTTGCATTCGTTTTCTATCGGATTAGATGCCGATGCTCCAGATGCAAAAGCAGCTCGTAAAGTAGCCGAATTTTTAGGTACAAAACACCACGAAGTTCATTTTACAATCGAACAAGGAATTGAGATTTTAGATAAATTAATTTGGCATCTTGAAACCTACGATGTAACATCAGTAAGAGCAAGTACACCAATGTATTTCTTGTCGAAAGCTATTACCGATATGGGAATTAAAGTAGTACTTTCTGGTGAAGGTGCAGACGAAATTTTTGGAGGCTATTTATACTTCAGAAACGCACCAACTACCGAAGATTTCCAAAAAGAAACCATAGAAAGAGTACAAAAATTATTTACAGCCGATTTACTTCGTGCCGATAAATCAACAATGGCACACGGATTAGAAGCAAGAGTTCCATTCCTAGACAAAGCTTTCTTAGATGTTGCAATGACCATAAAAGGCGAAGAAAAACAACCAAAAACCTACGACGGAAAAGAGAAATATATTCTAAGAAAAGCATTTGATACACCAGACAATCCGTATCTTCCAGATGAGGTTTTATGGCGTCAAAAAGAACAATTTTCAGACGGAGTTGGTTACAGTTGGATTGACACTTTAATCGAATTCTGCGCTTCGCAAGTTACTGATGAGCAAATGGAAAGCGCAGCACAATTATTTCCTTACAACACGCCAGCAACCAAAGAAGCATTTTATTACAGAACCATTTTCAATAAATATTATCCACAAGTAAGCGCGGCACAAACCGTTAGAAAATGGATACCAAAATGGCAAGAAAATCAAGATCCATCAGGTAGAGCAAATGCGGCACACGTTCAAGCCGATACCGAAATTGCAAAAGCTACCATCACAGCATAATCATTTTTCGATTATTTAAAATTTAGTTTGTTTGTTAAATCTGGGCCAGTTTCAGATGCTAAGACGTTTACCAATAAGGTAAGCGTTTTTTGTTTAATCTATAATTGTTTAGTTTTCTATTTTTATTAGAAGCGAATCGCTCGGGATTTATTTGTAATCCATTTTCCTGCTTTCCGTTCCAATCCCGATAAAAATCGGGATTTCCTCTGCAATCAGGGCTAGTTAGTATATGTCAGTATATCAATTAGTTGCAAATAACAACAATTTCCAAACTTCAAAAATCGGCTTTAAATCCATTAAAAATTATTAAGAGGTAAATGTTAATAACTTAAGCGATAAATTGCTTAAAATCGCTTTAAAATCGTCTTTACTTTTGTATATTTGCGTGTTAGACAAAAATCATACTCACGATACAATTTAATATGAGCGACGAAATTAAAAAGAATAGCTATTCAGCCGACAGTATTCAAGCATTAGAAGGAATGGAGCACGTAAGAATGCGACCATCCATGTACATTGGAGATACAGGCGTTAGAGGTTTACACCATTTAGTTTATGAAGTAGTTGATAACTCGATAGATGAGGCATTAGCAGGTCATTGCGACACAATAAGCGTATTTATTAATGAAGACAATTCGGTTACCGTAGAAGACAATGGTCGTGGTATTCCAGTTGATATGCACAAAAAAGAAGGCGTTTCTGCTCTAGAAGTAGTAATGACCAAAATTGGTGCTGGAGGAAAATTCGATAAAGATTCTTATAAAGTTTCGGGTGGACTTCACGGTGTTGGTGTTTCTTGTGTTAATGCACTTTCAGATAATCTAAAAGCAACTGTTTTCAGAGACGGAAAAGTGTACGAACAAGAATATGAAAAAGGTAAAGCAATGTATCCAGTTAAGCAAGTTGGTGAAACAACTAAGCGCGGAACAATGGTTACTTTTCACCCTGATAAAACCATTTTTACTCAAACAATTGAGTATTCTTACGATACACTTGCAGCACGTATGCGTGAATTATCGTTCCTAAACAAAGGAATTACAATCACACTTACAGATAAAAGACATACAAAAGACAACGGCGATTTTGAAGGTGAAGTTTTTCATTCAAAAGAAGGTCTTAAAGAATTCGTTCGATTTTTAGATGCTGGTAGAGAACCAATTATTTCTCACGTAATAAGCATGGAGCACGAAAAAGGAGAAATTCCTGTTGAGGTTGCTCTTGTTTACAACACAAGTTACTCTGAAAATATTTTCTCTTACGTAAATAATATCAACACACACGAAGGTGGAACGCACTTGCAAGGTTTCCGTATGGGTTTAACTCGTACTTTAAAGAAATATGCCGATGCTTCTGGACTTTTAGATAAATTAAAATTTGAAATCTCAGGTGATGACTTCCGTGAAGGTTTAACAGCTATTATTTCGGTAAAAGTTTCAGAACCACAATTTGAAGGTCAAACTAAAACCAAACTAGGAAATAGAGAAGTAGTTTCTCCAGTTTCGCAAGCGGTTTCAGAAATGCTTGAAAATTATTTGGAAGAAAATCCAAACGATGCTAAAATCATTGTTCAAAAAGTAATTCTTGCTGCTCAAGCTCGTCACGCTGCCAAAAAAGCACGTGAAATGGTACAACGTAAAACTGTTTTAGGCGGTGGAGGTTTACCAGGAAAATTATCAGATTGTTCAGAGCAAGATCCAGCAAAATGTGAAGTATATCTTGTCGAAGGAGATTCGGCAGGTGGAACTGCAAAGCAAGGTCGCGATAGAAACTTTCAAGCCATCATGCCATTAAGAGGTAAGATTTTGAATGTTGAAAAAGCAATGCACCACAAAGTTTTTGAAAACGAAGAGATTAGAAATATCTTTACTGCTCTTGGTGTAACTATCGGTACAGAAGAAGATTCTAAAGCGTTAAATCTTGAAAAATTAAGATACCATAAAGTAATTATTATGTGTGATGCCGATGTCGATGGAAGTCACATTGCTACATTAATTCTTACGTTCTTCTTTAGATTTATGCGTGAATTAATTGAAGGCGGACACGTTTATATCGCTGCGCCACCTTTATATTTAGTTAAAAAAGGAAACAAAAAAGAATACGCTTGGACAGACGATCAACGTGACTTGGCTAACGAAAGAATGGGCGGAAGCGCTGCAATTCAACGTTATAAAGGTCTTGGAGAAATGAATGCTGAGCAATTGTGGGAAACTACAATGGATCCAGAATTTAGAACATTACGTCAGGTTAATATTGATAATTTGGCCGAAGCTGATAGAGTTTTCTCAATGTTAATGGGAGATGAGGTTCCGCCAAGAAGAGAGTTTATCGAGAAGAATGCAGTGTATGCAAATATCGATGCTTAATAAGTTTTCTAAATATATAATGATAGGGATTTGTTTGATTTTTTCAAGCAAATCCTTTTCTCAATCAGATCAATTGTTACAAGATTTAGGGTATCTCATTGACGATGCCCTATTTTTTTCTGATAAATACATTACGCCTGCAACCGATGCTGCTGTGTATCAATCTTCTTCGGGTTGGGTTTATTCGGCTAAAAAGAGAAAATTGTGGGATGTAACGGTTGGTGTCAATACTAATTTCTTTTTCGTCCCAAATAGCGACACAGCATTTAAGATAAAAAACAGCGATTTTCAATTGCTAAGTATTGAAAGCGGAGCAACATCGGCAACAGTTCCAACAGCAATAGGAAACGGAGATCAAATTTATCTTGCTGGAGCATTAGATGGGGAAACCATCCGAATTGAAACACCAAAAGGAATTAATCAGAATGTAGTGATTTATCCGCATTTATCTGGAGCACTTTCGCTTTGGTATGGAACAGAATTTTTAGTAAAATATTCACCACGAGTAGAATTAAAACGAAGTGAATATCAAGTATATGGCTTCGGGATAAAACATAATTTGAGTCAGTATTTTAAATCATTACAAGCAAATAAAATCAATTTGGCAGCTACAGCAACGTATTCCAATGAAGATGTAAGTTTTGATTTTTTAGACATTCAAACCGATTTTGGAAACCTCGGAATCAATAGATTGAGTGGTTTGGTTGATACATATCAAATGCAACTAAACGCATCAAAAGAATACAAGAAATTTGAAATTTTAGCCGGATTTATAGCCAACGTTAGTGATTTCGAATACAAATTAACAGGAACAAAAGGTGCAATCGAAGAAACTATTCCGTTGCAATATATTTTAAATCAAAGATTGAAAGAAATCTACAAGACAAAAGCCAATTTTATGGGCGAAATTTCGGGTAGATATCAAATTAGCAAAATTTTTATACAATCTACGATTGCTTTTGGTAAATTTGTGAATTCAAATTTATCAGTTCAATACGAATTTTAATTTTTTTTAAATATAAACACACAATAAAATGAAAGTTACAATAGTAGGAGCAGGAAACGTTGGTGCAACATGCGCAGATGCAATCGCTTACAGAAGAATTGCGAGTGAAATCGTATTATTAGATATTAGAGAAGGTTTTGCTGAAGGTAAAGCTTTAGATATCATGCAAACGCAAACCACTTTAGGATACAACACCAAAGTATCTGGAAGTACTAATGATTATTCTAAAACTGCTGGAAGTGATGTAGTGGTTATTACATCTGGAATTCCGAGAAAACCTGGAATGACTCGTGAAGAATTAATCGGAATTAACGCTGGAATTGTAAAAACCGTTGCTGAAAATTTATTACAACATTCGCCAAATTGTGTTGTTGTTGTAGTTTCAAATCCAATGGATACAATGACTTATTTAACATTAAAAGCAACAGGATTGCCTAAAAACAGAATCATCGGAATGGGTGGCGCTTTAGACAGTTCACGTTTTAAATGTTATTTATCTCAAGCATTAGACAAACCTGCAAATGACATTCAAGGTATGGTAATTGGTGGTCATGGTGATACAACTATGATTCCGTTAACGCGTCTTGCGTCTTATAATGGAGTTCCAGTTTCTGAATTTTTATCATCAGAAGAATTAGAAAAAGTAGCTGCCGATACTATGGTTGGTGGAGCGACTTTAACTGGTTTATTAGGAACTTCAGCTTGGTACGCGCCAGGTGCATCTGTTGCTTATTTAGTAGATAGTATTTTACACGATCAAAAGAAAATGATTCCATGTTCGGTATTTTTAGAAGGTGAATACGGACAAAACGATATCTGTATTGGTGTTCCATGCATCATCGGTAAAAACGGAATTGAAAAAATTGTTGACATTAAATTAAACGAAGACGAAAAAGCGAAATTTGCAAAAAGTGCTGATGCAGTTAGAGCAATGAATGCCGATTTGAAATCGATTTTATAAAACAAAAAATCTAAATTAGAAAAGAGGTAGCAATTTTAATTGTTACCTCTTTTTTTGTTAATATTGAAATATTTTGTTTTTGTAAGTTATTTATGATTAACTTCGTTATAACCAAATCAATTATTTATGAAACAACACACACACACACACACACACAGACTTTGTGATGAAAAGTTTACCTTTTTATTTTCTTTAATTATTTTCATGTTGCCTTTTTTTGGCTTTACGCAATCTAATTGTACAATAGGTGGTATAAACATCAATGCTACAGGATCTTTCACTTACATCAATGGATATGAGCCACCATTTGGTCCTTTTCCACCAGCAACTGTATGTACTCAAATAACTGCTCCATACACAGGAGTTGGTCAGGGAACAGGAAACTTAGCAGGAGGATCGTTAACTTATACATTTAGTAAACCTGTAACTAGTGCAACTGTTTCTTACAGCGCTGTTACTAATGATGATGTTGCTACAGTAACAATTAATGGATGTGGTACGCCAACATTATCAAGTTCTTGTAGGTTTAATGTTGCTGGAAATATTGTTTCATGCGATAATGGTTTTTATGGCGATGCAGTTTTGACTGTCACATCCGGTGGTTTACCATTTACAACCATCACAATAACAAATATTAATAACGCGTCTGGAATTGTAATGGGAAATCCTTGTAAATTTTTATTAACGCCATATGTTTGTTCGATTGCAACTACACCAGCTTTAAGTACTTTAAGTTTAACAAATATTTGCCCAAGTTTAACAGTAAATTTAAACTCAATTACCGCTTCAAACACCCCATCATGTAGTACATTAACATGGCATACTAGTACACCTGCAACAAATTTAAATTTAGTTTCAAATGCAAATGCGGTAACCACTGGAACGTATTACGCATCATTTTTAGTTGGTGGAACTACAACTTGTTTTGGTCCAACCAAGGCTGTAACAGTAAACACATATGGCTGTAACTCTAATTTAAGTATTACTAAAAACATAAGTAATTTAACACCAAGTGTGGGTTCTAATGTCAGTTTTACTATAGTAGTTACTAATAATGGAACCGATAATGCCAATAATGTTGTTGCTGTAGATAATTTACTTTCTGGTTATACATTTGTAAGTGCTTCTACATCGTCGGGCTCATGGAGTGCGCCTAATTGGAATATTGGAAATTTAAATAATGGCGCAAGCGCAACACTTACAATTGTAGCAACAGTAAGACCTACAGGAAATTATAGTAATTCTGTTTCGGTGACTTCAAATCAGGCTGATATAAATCTTTCTAATAATTCGGCTTCAGTAACGCCTAATGTTATTTATGCCGTAAATGATAATTTTAGTGCAAATTCTGTAAATAATATTTTTAGTTGTGATGGTGGTTCAACTCCAAGTGTTTTTGGAAATGATTTGCTTAATAATAATCCAGTTTCTAGTTCAAATGTGACCGTTTCTTTTATTGCGCCTATACCAATAGCAGGAGCAACAATTAATTCTAATGGAATAATTTCAATACCATCAAATGTGCCAGCGGGAATTTATAATTTTACCTATCAAATTTGTCAGTCGTCGCTTTCTTCTAATTGCACCACAGCAACAGCAACAATAAAAGTTGTTTCACCAATTTTTGCTAATGATGATAATTTTACTACTCCAATAAGTGCTTTGTCAGGAGGATTAACCCCAAATATATTATCAAATGATACGGTAAATGGAACAATTGCTTCTGCAGGAAATGTTGTAGTTACAATAATTTCATCCTCTCCAAATATTTTGAATCTTAATGTAACAAGTACTGGTCAAATATTAATTCCGCCAGGACTTACAAATGGAACCTACACAATAACATATTCTATCACAAGAATTGGATGCTCGGTAAGTTATGATTATGGAGTTGTAACTATAATAGTATCAGATATAATCAATACACCAGATGCTGTCCCAGGTATTCGCGCAAATAACATAGTTAGTTGTGTTGATACGCAATCCGACAATAAAATAATAATTTCAGGTTACTTTACAGATTATAATGGTGTAACATTAAATAAAATAGCAAGATTAAAAGCTGATTTAACTATAGATAATACAACAGTATTCAATACTTCTGGTCCTTTGTTCTCAGGAGTTTCTAATACAGTTGCGTTAGATTTAAAAGTATTAAGAAGCCCAGAACATTTAGACAAAATACTTGTTGTAGGCAGTTTTACATCATTCAGTGGTAGTTCAATTCAAGGAAGAGGAATCGCTAGATTGATGCCTAACGGTGATATTGACCCAACTTTTAATACACAATCATTACCTGCAGGAACTATAAGAGGTGTTTCTGGTAGTAATTCACAAATTAGAGTAGTCTATGTATATCCTCCAACAGCGCTTTTTGGAAATGCAGGAAAAATTTTAATTGGTGGAATGTTTCAATTTTATAATGGTTATCCAAGTTATAAATTAGCTCGTCTTAATAGTGACGGAAGTCTAGATACAGCATTTAGTAATAATATTAATACGATAGTAGGTGATTTAACAACTCCTACCAATGGATTTAATAGTGCTCCTCAAGCTATAGATGTTAATCAAGTAACTGGTGATATTATTGTGGGTGGCCATTTTACAGAGTTTAATGGTTATTCTAGAACAAATATTTTAAGATTACATAATGATGGTACATTAGATTTAGATTTTAACAAAATTTATATGGATTTGGGTGGGAATAAGCCAAATTTAACAGGACATTCCATTCAAGAAATTATTATTCAACCAAATGGTAGTATTTTAATTGGAGGTTTTTTCTCCAGATATAATAATCAAGTTGTAAACAGCATAGCACGACTATTGCCGGATGGTGCATTAGATTTTGATTTTAATTTTAATCCTAATCTAGTAACACCAGGTTTTTTTCCAACATATAATGCTTTTTCTGGAACTGGTTATGATACAGAACCTGCAGGTATGATTAGGTCAATGGTTTATGAGCCAGCTGTGGGAGGAACTCCCGCAAAACTCTTTGTGTCTGGTGATTTTACTAAGTATAACGGGTTAGATGTTCCAAAAGTTATTCTTTTAAATTGTGCCGCAACTGGAACAACTGGTTCAAGGGATATATCTTTTAAAATGCATCCAACTTTAATAACAAGTGGCGGTCCAAATGATAGCGTATGGAGTATGAAAAAACAAGGTGCTAAATTATTATTAGGTGGTAAATTTACTATGTATAATACTTTGTCTGCAATGCGTGTTACTAGAGTTCTTCCTGTTTTTGGATCTGAAACGTTTCAATCACGAGGTCATAATTCTTATTACGAAAGTGAAATGGAAATTGATTTATTTTCTAACGAATCCGATAATTTTATCATTTCCCCAAATCCATCAAATGGTATTTTCTCTATAAGGCAAATTGAAAAAAATAATTCCATTCATTTAATTTCAATTTATAACATCCTTGGACAAAAAGTTTTTGAAAAAGAGACTTTCATGAATGATAGTTTTACAATTGATTTGGAAAAAGTACAGAAAGGAACTTATTTCGTAACTATAGCAGATGGGGTTTCTACAAAAAAGAAAATAATAGTAATTAAATAATTTTTAGAGCTATGAAAAAGTTATTTGTTTTAGGTTTATTGTTTGTCAATGGATTAGTTTTTTCTCAATCAGTTTCTTATGATTCATCTTTTGGTATAAATGGTAAAGTTCTAATTAATAAATGTATAGGAGGTTATGTTGTAGGTTCAATAGATTTACAATCGGATAATAAAATTGTACATGGTTATGGTGGATATAATAATATTTATGGTTTTTTTTCAAGAACAAATTCAAATGGTACTCTAGATACTACTTTTGGAGATAACGGATATTACGAATTAAGTACAAATACTACATCCGTTTTGCAACCTGATTCAAACTATACAATGGTTGATCTTGAAGTACAAAATGATAATAAAATTGTTTCGGCAGGAAGACGCGAGTCGCTTGCTGCATCTACTTTTTGTATTTCACGTTTAAACTCAAATGGAGGATTAGATACTACATTTAATGGTACAGGTTTTCTTGAAGTTAGTTTTGGGACAGGTGCTAGTAGAGGTAACTGTATGAAAATACAAAATGACGGAAAGATTTTAGTCGGAGGAAAAACAGGAAGTAGTTCTGAGTTTTTTTCAATTTTACGACTAAATTTAGCTGGAACATTTGATACCTCATTTGGAACTTTGGGTAAAGTACAAACTCCAATGATTGGTCAATCATTGCCTTATAGCATAGCAATTCAAACTGATGGAAAAATCCTTATGGGAGGATATGTTTTAAATGGTTCAAATGGATATGATTTTGCTCTTGTTCGTTATTTGTCTAATGGTACGTTAGATACAAGTTTTGGTACTAATGGTATTGTAATAACAACTATAAACACTTCTTATAACGACATTATCCGTAAAGTACTAGTTCAAAATGACGGTAAAATATTAGTTGTTGGTAACAATGCAGATGGCAGTGGCGCAAGTAGAGTTGCGATGGTAAGATATTTGAGTACCGGAGCAATTGATACAACTTTCGCAACAAATGGTGTTTACATTTCAGATTATTATGGAGCGTCATTTGATGCAGAGTTACAAATTGATGGAAAAATAGTTGTTTCAGGTTATAGTTTTCAAGTTAATAAATATGTATTTAGTGTTTTCAGATATTTATCTAACGGAACTTTAGATATTGATTTTGTTAACAGTAATGTTTCTTTTCCATTTGATGGTGAAACAAATAATATTGCATTTTCTAT
>NZ_DQDX01000022.1:0-3849 GCF_003525665.1 Flavobacterium sp. | reverse complement strand
AATAATATTGCATTTTCTATTTTAATTCAACCCGACAATAAAATTATAGCCGGAGGCGAAAATCATATTGACGAATCTTGTCAAGTAATTTTAGGTGCTTTGGTACGACTCAATCCAGGTACTTTATCAACCAATGAATTTAATGATAATGAAGTATTGGTTTATCCAAATCCTACTTCTAGCTTTGTTGGGTTTGACAATTCGGTAAATCAATTTACTAAAGCAAAATTGTTCAATTATTTGGGTCAAGAAGTGGCTTTGCAATCGCTCAATTCTTCTAGTGAAGAACAAATAGATATAAGTAGTTTTGCAAATGGAGTTTATTTATTAAAATTGAGTAATGACACCAGTAATACAACAGTTAAGGTTGTAAAGAAATAATATTTTAAGTAGCAACTATCAAAGACTGCAAAATTTGCAGTCTTTTTTTTGATATTAATCCCTAAATAATTTGTTAATCTTTAGGTTAATTATATATTTGCACGTTTCAAAAAAAGTGTAGATTAGTATTTTTTATGATTTTTATTGAGAATCAGTAAATTACCTTATGTTTATTGACTTTTTGAAATACCAACAAACAAAAATTAATTAATTTTTAGTAATAATGCAGAATAAAGGACTTATTAAATTTTTCGCAATTCTATTTGCACTGGTAAGTATTTACCAACTTTCTTTCACCTTTGTTTCGAACAAGGTAGAAAATGATGCTAAAGCTTTTGCTGGTGGAAACCAAGAGAAAGAAACAAAGTATTTAGACTCTATCAGTAAAGAGAAAGTATTTAATTTAGGTTTTACAGATTACACTTTTGAAGAAGTAAGAGGTAAACAAATTAATAAAGGTCTTGACCTTGAAGGAGGAATTAACGTAATTCTTCAAATTTCGGTTAAAGATGTTTTAAAAGGTCTTGCTAACAATTCTAAAAATCCAGCTTTCAACAAAGCATTAGAAGATGCTAAGAAAAACCAACAAGGTAACCAATCGTATCTTGATGCATTTTTTGTAGAATTTGATAAAGTTTCAAATGGTTCTACAAAATTAGCTTCTCCAGATATTTTTGCTAACAGAAATTTATCAGATGTTATTAACTTTAACATGACAGATGACCAAGTTAAAAAGGTAATCAGAAAAAAAGTTGATGAATCTGTAGAAAGTGCTTTTGGAGTATTAAGAAAACGTATCGATAAATTTGGTGTAACACAACCAAACATCGCTAAATTAGGTCAAACTGGTCGTATCTTGGTAGAATTGCCAGGTGCGAAAGATGTAGATCGAATCAAAAAATTATTATCTAGTACAGCTCAATTAGAGTTTTGGGAAACTTATAAAATAGACGAATTAGGTCAGTTTTTAATGTCTGCAAATGACGCTTTAAAACTAACTGAAAAATCGGCTGTTGCTACTAAAGAAGTGAAAACTGTTAAAGAAGATACTTTAGCAAAATTACTTACAGATGCAGAAAAAACAGATTCTACTGCTGCAACAACTAAAGGTAACAATCCGTTATTAGACAAGTTTGTTGGACAAGGTGGCGGACCAGTTTTAGGAATTATCGCTGCTAAAGATACTGCTGCAGTAAACGGTTATTTCAAAAGAAAAGATATTAGAGGTTTATTGCCTGCAGACAAGCGTTATGCAAAATTTGTATGGAATAAAGGAACTACTGTAGTTGACGAAAAAACTAAAAAAGCTACAGAAACTTTCGAATTATATGCATTAAAAGGGAATCGTGATGATGTTGCTCCATTAAGTGGTGGTGTTATTACAGATGCTGGCGATACATTTGACCAAATGGGTAAACCAGCCGTTTCTATGCAAATGAACGGTCAAGGCGCAAAAGTTTGGGAAGAATTAACAGGTAGAGCTTCTACAGAAAAAGGATTTATTGCTATCGCTCTTGATGATGTAGTATATTCTGCTCCTGGAGTTTCTTCTGGACCAATTGCTGGAGGAAGATCTGAAATCTCTGGTGCATTTGATGTAACAGAAACTAAAGATTTAGCTAACGTTTTAAGAGCTGGTAAATTACCTGCTGCTGCAGAAATTGTACAATCAGAAGTAGTTGGACCATCATTAGGTCAAAAAGCTATTGATGCTGGTTTATTATCTTCAATTGTAGGTTTCTTATTAGTATGTTTATGGATGGTATTCTATTATGGTAGAGCAGGTTGGTATGCTAACGCAGCTTTATTATTAAACTTACTTTTCTTATTCGGAATTATGGCTGCGTTTGGTTTTGTACTTACATTACCAGGTATTGCAGGTATCGTATTAACATTAGGTACTGCGGTTGATGCCAACATCATTATCTATGAAAGAGCAAAAGAAGAATTACGTGAAGGTAAAACTCTTGGCGAAGCGGTAAATGCTGCTTACGGATGGAAAGGTGCTATGCGTTCTATCATTGATGCTAACGTAACGCACGTATTAACAGGTGCAATTTTATACATCTTTGGTACAGGTCCAATTCAAGGTTTTGCTTTAACATTACTTATTGGTATTGTTACGTCATTATTTACATCAATTTTCATCGCTAGAATTTTTATTGATAAAGATATTGCTAACAATAGATCATTAATGTTCTGCACACCAACAACTAAAAATTGGTTTACAGGTTTCCATTATGATTTTATTGGAGTGAAAAAATGGACTTACTTATTTTCTTCTGTAGTTGTTATTGTAAGTTTAGTTTCTATCTTCTTTGTTAATGGTCTTGATGAAGGTGTTGATTTTGTTGGAGGAAGAACATTCCAAGTAAAATTTGAAAAACCAGTTGAGCCTACAAAAGTATCAGAGGAATTATCTCAAGTTTTTGGAACTCCAGTAGAAGCTAAAATATTTGGTGATTCAGATCAGTTGAAAATTACAACTAAATATAAAATTAAAGAAGAAGGAACTGCTGTAGATGCAGAAGTAAATAAAAAATTATACGACGGTTTAAGTAAATATTTTAACAATATTACTTACGACAAGTTTGTTAATTTATACCAAGGTAAAGTTTACGGAGTTTTACAAGGTTCTAAAGTAAGTGCTACAATTTCTGCCGATATTAAAACAAACTCATTCTGGGCTGTTTTAGGAGCAATGTTAGTTGTTGGTCTTTACTTAGTAATCTCGTTCCGTAAATGGCAGTATTCTCTTGGAGCAATTGCTGCAATCTTGCACGACGTTATCTTCGTATTAGGTTTATACTCATTATTGTACAAAATCATGCCTTTCCACATGGAAATGGATCAGCACTTTATTGCAGCTATCTTAACAGTAATTGGATATTCTATGAATGATACTGTAATTGTATTTGATAGAATTAGAGAATTCCTTGCAGGTAATGTAAAAGGTACTTTTAAAGATGTGGTAAACGCTTCTATTAATACTACATTATCAAGAACATTGAATACGTCATTAACGATGATTTTAGTATTGTTAATCATGTTTATCTTTGGTGGAGAATCTATTAGAGGATTCATCTTTGCTATGTTAATTGGTATTATTGTAGGAACTTATTCTTCTTTATTCATTGCAACTCCAGTTTTAGTTGACTCAATGAACAAGAAAGAAATTGACGAAATTGAAAAACGTCACCATGCAAACGAATAACTATTAGTTATACTATATACAAAGAAAGCCACGCAGAAATGTGTGGCTTTTTTATTTGATATAGTTTATTAAGAATTATCGAATTTATTATATCAGTATAGTTGATTATGAAACGGAGTTCTATTAACTTAAAGGATTCTTTATTGACCTAGGTACAGATATAACTTTTAATGGAATGCATTTGTATAATCAATGATTTAGTATTTAATACATTTCAATTGCGTACATCTCATGTAACTGTTGCACAACCACCA
>NZ_DQDX01000061.1 GCF_003525665.1 Flavobacterium sp. | reverse complement strand
AGACAGATCATTTACAAACGAGTGTGAATCAGAATATATTCTACTTTTTTGTTGATTATCAGTTTCATTATTGATTTTTGGAAACCAAGGCGATAAAAACCAATGCGGAACATTTTTATCAAAATGAAACAATTGATTTATCGTTTCTTTATTAGTTGAATTTTCTAAACAAGATTCAAGTTTGCTTTTCTTTTCATCAATCGTTAAATTTTAAGCTTTTAAAATTCGTTCTACTGCAATTTGCAGATTATCTTGTTTGCCAAATGAAATATGAAAATAATTAATGGTGTACCAAGAATTACTAATCATTCTTGAAAATATTTTTCTTTTTGGAATTTCAATATATTCTTCTTCAACTAATTCAATCAAAGCTATCAACCAATAAAACTTATAAGTAGCCGAAGTGCTTCCGAATACAGAGGCAAGTTTATTTATTGGTAAATTATTTGAAGTTGGTAGGTTCATTAATTGCATTTAATGTGAGATAATCTTTTATTTTCCATAGTTTGATGAACTAATTCAAATTATATTTTTGTTCTAATTCAAGTTTTTGGATTCTTGCAATAATAGCTCCTAAATTTCTACCAAAAAAATCACTAAGTTCGGTATTAGATTTTCCTTGTTTATAAAGTTCTTCAAGTTTTGAATCGTCCTCATTACTCCAAGGCATATAGGCATTTTTGTTTATTAATCTTGCAGTTTCAACATAGCTAGGAACTTTTTTTTCATCTGAATTGCCCAAAATGTTTTTAGAAAGTTTGCTTCCACAATTTCTACAAAACTTATCTGATTCATTTACTGTAGTTCTACAGTTTTCACAAACAATAACTTGTGTTCCTATATTTTTGATTATTGGTTTATTTACTTGGTAAAAATGTTGAGGTATTTCATCAACAAATGAAGACTCATTTCCTAATTCAGTTATAAGAAATAATTCATCTTTTGCCCTTGTAATGGCTACATAAAACAAACGTCTTTCTTCTTCAAGCAAAATATCATACTTTATATCTTTAACCACTCTAAATATTGCATCATCAAGCCAAATATCCGGAAAACCACCATTACCTTCAGTTAATCCTATAATAAAAACTGCTTTTGCTTCTAACCCTTTTGAAGCATGAATAGTTTTTGATGAAACAAAAAGCCTATTCTGTTTTAAAGCTTCTAAATATGGACTAAACATTTTTGATCTTCTATACAAAACAAGAATATCATCTTTACCCAAGCCACTATGGTAAAGTTGTCTTACTTTGTCAACTAAAAATTCTACTCCGTCATCTTCTGTACTCTTGGCTCTATAGATTTGAATTTTACTAGGCATTTCGTTGAATGCTCTAACATCTTTGCTTATCTGATTTTTATTGTGTTTTATTACTTCATTACTCGCTCCCACAATTGTTTGTGTGCTTCTGTAATTCACGTCTAATTTATGAATCTCACAATCTTTGTAATGTGTTTCAAAATTTACAATGTAATCTACATTTGAGCCTCTAAAACCATAGATACTTTGCCAATCATCACCAACACAAAACAGTTGATTATCTGGTTTCAATAATAAGTCTAACAATTTAACCTGTAAACCATTTACATCTTGAAATTCATCAACCATTAAATACTTGTACTTACTTCTGTAAAGTTCTCTGATGTCTTCATTATTTTTAAGCAGTTTTACCGTTAAAATTATTAAATCATCAAAATCTACATAGGATTTATTGGTACAGTATTTTTTGTATTCTTCAATAATTGGAATAGCAAGTTCATAGAAAACTCTTATTCTTTCGTGCTCACTTTTTATTGATTTTTCTAATAAACTTGATGGTTCAATATCTTCACCTTTCATCATAGATTGCATACGCATTACAGTCTTTAAAAACTCATCAATTTTATTATGATATCGATTAAATTCTTCTTCATAGTTTATAGAAACATCTTCTGTTATTGTTTCAGTAATTTTTCCTTTTACAATTCTTTCCATCGCTAAATTGAAAAGAATAGAATTATTCATTATGGATTCATAAGTTACAACACAATTTTTACCGCCTTCAATAAATTGTTTTTCTTTATCAGCCATTTTATAGCTCATATCCGTAACATGTTCGAGATAAAGATTAGCCTGAGGAATAAAAAAATCTGGTTTAAAATTAAAATCTTTGAAGTTGGTTACTTTTTCATAAACATATTTTATATTGTGTCTGTATAACCAATCTGCTATATCTCGCTCTGACTTTGATTTTACAGTTTCACCTTTTAAAGTAGTGTATGTTTTTTGTCCTTCGTTAGTATAAATTTTTATTTCTTTATCAAGGGATACTTTTTCAACATAATAATCTAATATGTATCGCTTTAGTTTTAAAATATAACCACGATCTTTACAAGCAAGAATCAAAATTTTACTTATAATATCTTTTGGTTTTTCATTCGCAAGAATATCTTTTGCTTTTAAATCTACTTCCTCAGCGGAATTATCTGTGATTAGTTTGAATTTATTATCAAAAACAGGATTTCCATTATCACGAAGAATTTTATAACATAAAGAATGAAATGTTCTAATTGTTAAATTAGAAATCCAAGGTTGCTCTAACACTCTTTTTCTTCTTTCTGATTCCTTTTGTAAAACAGTTGTAGATTTATTTTGAATATATGATTCGTAGGTATTTGTAACATCACTAGAAATAATTAACCTATCAATCATTTCATTTGCAGCATTTTTAGTAAATGTAATCGCTAATATTGAAGAAGATTTTACACCTTTTTCTGCAACTAAATACAGAAGTTTAGAAATAACTGTTTTTGTTTTTCCTGAACCTGCACCAGCAAGAACTAGTACTCTTTTTGCGTTACTCACAACAGCTTCTAGTTGTTTGTTGTTTAGTCCTTCTAAAATAGTTTTGTTTTTTTCTGACATTCTGTTTTTATTTTCTTCCAAAATCAGCAGGATTTTCTCCCCAAGCTTTAGTTTCCCATTTTAGTAATTCGTTTTCAAAGGTGTTGTTTTCCAACCATTTTTCTGCTCTAGCTATCATCTCAAACAATTTCTTATTCTTTTCACTAGGTTGATGATTCGTTCTTGCTTTTTTATCCTTAATCCAGCCCAAAGCTATTTTGCTATCGGAATATATAGGTAATTTTGAATGCATTTGTTTACACAAAGCCAAAGCATGCACAATCGCTAAAAATTCAACCATATTAATAGTGCCATCCTCCAAAGGTCCAATATGAAATAATACTTCATAGGTTTTTAGATGAATTCCTTGATACTCAACTAAACCTGTGGTGTTATCCCAAGCTCCATCAACAGCAATGGAATCTTCTATTGGTTCACCAATTAGTTCTAGTTCTTCTTTCGATAAAGAACTAATTATTTTTTTATTTTTTCCTACATATTCTGAACTTGAATCATTATAAGCTTTTTCAGCTGCTTCTTTAGTTTCGAATGATTTAAAAACTGCACCATCAAAACCATTGGTTTGTTCCTTACATTCGTCCCAAGTACTAAAAACTCCTGTTTTTCGTCCTTTCCAAACTACATAAAATTTTGGTTTTTTTGCCATTATATTTCTAATTTACTAATGTTCTGTATATTGATGCATTATCAGGATATACGGGATTAATTAATTTCATTTCAATACAATCTTTTCCAAACCTACCAAAAATAATTATCTTTTACAAGAATTACATAGGTAGTTTTACGTGATTTTTCAAAAGTAAAAAAGAAGTTTTATGGTATTTTACGGTTTTCCGCATTTTGGTAAAAAAAAGTATTTTTAATTGAGGCAATTAAAAACTAATATTCTATACAAATCAATAGATAATCAATAGTAGTTTGTTAGTAACAACAATACTAATCAATAAAAAAAAATAAAAAAACGCACCAAATTTTATATAGATTGTAGATGTATTCATCCGTATACAATTTGCATTAATCCGCTTTGAATGATTATAAATCCGTATTAATTTGTTACTACTAGTTATTTTTAATTTCTGAAATTTTGAGTTTTCTGTTTACTATTTTGATTTTGTTTTTAAGTTGTTTTTGTATTGATTACATTTTCTGCATTTCATACAAAAGCGCTTCCTGCTTTTTCACTTTATATGAATATTTCTCAGAATAACTATAAATCAATTGCATTATGTATTGATTACTTGCATATCGTGTAACATGTTCTTTTAATTCAGTTATTTCATTGATAATGATGTCGGAACTCAAATAGCCCATTCCATAAAAATGACCATTTTCAACATAAACAATGCTTTTTTCCTCTTGGGTTCTTCCTTTATCAATTATGGCAAAACTTTCTCTTTTAGAAAGTAAATGGTTTAGTGCCTTTTCTATTTGTTCATTGTGAGAATCTAAATCGGGTAGCATTTCTAAATCCTTTTTATTGGCTTGAGGTAGTTCTGGCATTCCAAATCTCAATTGTACTGATGTAACTTTTAAGGTTAAAAAACGTATAAGTAGTAATGAAACTATTATTTAAAATTGTGCTAAATAATATACTACTAGTTAATTAGTTATTAAAGGAGATACAAGATATATATCAAATGCTATATATTTGCATCATTAAATTAAACCAATCATGGCAATTGCAATTAAATCAATACCAGTTCTAAAAAGTGAAGCAGCAAAAGCTTTTGTAGATAGAATTAGTGGTAATACTGCAAAAAAATCTACTGTAGATTTTTCCGAGCAAGCCAATGTTGCATCTAAAATTTTAGCTAAAGCTAAACTGTAATCTAGTTTGGGTTTTCTACTAAACAATTGTACTTTTAGAGTTTACGATAGTGAACTTATCGATTCCTGTGAACCTTTTGATTGTGGTAATGCCGATTTAAATGATTTTTTTAGAAATGACTCTATAAATTATCATTCTGAATTATTAGGTAAATCTTACTGTTTTACGTTAGACGAAAATCCTCAAATTATTGTTTGTGCTTTTACTATTTCTAATGATAGCATAAAAACCTTTTTATTGCCTAATGCGCGGAAGAAAAAAGTTATCAAAGATATTCCTCGAGAGAAAACAATGAAATCTTATCCAGCAGTATTAATTGGACGATTAGGTGTAAATACTAATTATCGCTTCATTAAAGGAGAAACTGAGAGAACAGGTAAGCAATTAATGGATTTTATAAAGTCTTGGTTCATTGATGGTGCAAATAAAACAGGTTGTCGATTCATAGTAGTTGATTCATATAATGAAGTAGCTCCATTAAGATATTATACAGAAAATGATTTCATACCTTTATTTAGTTCTGATGACCAAGAGAAAGAATATACAGGTATCCCACTAGAAGCTTTACTTCCAACAAGATTAATGTATTTTGATTTAATTATTCTTAAGAATAAGTGAGATTAAATCATTCATTACTATTCTTCCTAAACGCACTACTTCCTATACCAAAACACCATCCATCCTTTTCATTTTATATAAATATTTCTCAGAATAACTATAAATCAATTGCATGATGTATTGATTACTTGCATATCGAGTAACATGTTCTTTTAATTCAGTTATTTCGTTTATAATTATGTCGGAACTCAAATATCCCATTCCATAAAAATGACCGTTTTCAACATAAACAACACTTTTTTCCTCTTGGGTTCTTCCTTTATCAATTATGGCAAAAGTTTCTCTTTTAGAAACTAAATAGTGTAGCGCCTTTTCTATTTGTTCATTATGCGAATCTAAATCAGGTAGAATTTCTAAATCATTTTTAATGGCTTGAGGTAATTCTGGAATTCCGAAGTTGCAAAATCGGTGGTCAATAGTAAATTTCTCTTTTAGTTGCATTAAGGCATTGATGGCAGTGTGCAAACTATTGAACGATTCAATGCAAGATTGCCCTTTGCTGAGCTTACCAACAGCCAAATAGCGGTAACCACTTCGAGCTTCGTATTCATAAAGTCCGTAGTTGAATTCAAATCGTTTTAAAGCTCTGTTGTAAGTAGGCCAAAGCTTTTTTATTTCGGTGCATTCGAGGAGTAGTGCGATTAGTTCGGTGGCACAGACTTCGAATGAAATTCCGTGAATGTCTCTTAGAAAATTTTGTCGTTGCGAATTGATGTTGTGTCCGCTAAAATGTGAAGCAACTCTCTTTTTTATGTTTACTGCTTTGCCCACGTAGATTACTTTTTTGTATTGATCATAAAAATAATAGACGCCTGTTTTTTCGGGTAAAGCATCAAAATCGGTAGGAGGTAAGTGTGGTGGCAAACGCTGGTCTGTTGCTGTTTTTTTAATCATCGTTTCAATAACCTTTGCATCGTCCCATTCCAATAATCTACTGAATAAAATTGTAGTTGCATTGGCATCACCTCCAGCGCGGTGCGCATTTTCTAACGGAATGTCTAAAGAATTGCATAATCTACCCAAACTGTAAGAAGGTAATCCAGGTTTGATTTTTCTGGCAGCACGAACGGTACACAACTTTCTTGCGGTCCATTTATATCCAGATAGTTCAAGTTCGTTTCTAACAAAAGAGTAATCAAAATTCACGTTGTGTGCTACAAAAACTCGGTCTTTAAGCAATTCCAAGACTTTATCTGAAATTAAATCGAAGATAGGAGCAGTGCTAACCATTTCGTTAGTGATTCCGGTAAGCGCAAAAATAGCTGGCGGAATTTCTTTCTGTGGATTAACCAGAGATTCCCAACGTTCTACTATCTTTTTTCCGTCGTGAATGATGATGGCAATTTCTGTAATGCGACTGCCACTGGCATTTCCTCCGGTGGTTTCGATATCTACTATTGCGTATTCTTGTTTTTTCATTGCTTGTCTAACGTTACTCTCTTAATTATAGTATGATTTTTAGCTCTAATTCATCTTTAGTCTTGGCAAATTAATTTCATGCTCTTGCGGATAAGGTTGGCGTTGTGTGCTACTCACATCTTCTTTCAAATTTTGCTGTGTTTTAAACTCTCTATCCGAAGAATTGGAATACCTTGGATCGGCAATAAAAGGCATTTTAGCCATTTTGGTAATGGTTATCGTAGGGAAGTGAAAATCTACTTCCACCTGACCCAGCAATAAATAACATCCGCCACCTTGAAACGGATATTTTTTTAAACAATCAGCAAAATGCGCTGTATCGAAAAAAGCACCTTCCGCATCAATCCAAGTACCAAAATACATCGTGCCCATTTTGGTAGGCACTTGCTTTCTTGAAATTAAATAAGCCAACATCCGAACCGTTTTTTTGTGGTACTTCAATAAATCTTTTGCTAAAACATCGCCTCTGAATTTGGTTTGAAGCAAATCAAAAGGCGAACACGAGACAGGAAATCCGAGTAATTCAATTTCATCAAATGCATCTTCATAATCGGAACGTTGCAAAACCGGTAAGGTGTATTCTTTAATCGGTTGTTGCAGTAACGTCCAACTTCTATCTTCGGGTTTGAAATTGACCATGATTAATCGAGCCTTTACCAATAATTGATTTTTGGATTGTCCAGTGAATCGAAAGGCGCCAATAAAAATAAGGGTTTGAATACTTTCAATACCAATTGGAACCCGATTTATAAAATCTTCCAAGGACAAATAATTGCCATTGGTTTCGCGTTCTTTTACAATAAACTGTGCAATTCTAGATTCTAATCCTTCCAAATGCATGAAACCCAAATAGATTTCTATACCATACAAAGTAGTTTCAAAATTACTATTGTTCACACACGGATTATTAATGTTGCCACCCGACATTTTAGCTTCGTGAATATAGACTTCTGTGCGATAAAACCCGCCTTGATTATTGATTACGGCTACCATAAATTCGATAGGATAATACACTTTCAAATATAAACTCTGATAACTCTCCACCGCATACGAAGCCGAATGTGCTTTGCAAAAAGAATATCCTGCAAAGGATTCAATTTGTCTGTAAATTTCGGTGCTCAATTTCTCAGGATGACCTTTGGCTTTACAACATTCGAAAAAATGGTCTTTTACTTTTTGCAAAGCTGCTTTCGAACGTCCTTTTCCACTCATGGCACGGCGTAAAATATCACCATCGGCAGCTGGCAAACCACCATAATGCAAGGCTATTTTTATCACATCCTCTTGATACACCATAATGCCATAGGTTTCACCCAATTGCTCTTTAAAAACATCATGAAAATACTCAAACTTGTCGGGATTATTGTGTCTGAAAATGTATTCCTTCATCATGCCCGATTGCGCTACACCCGGACGAATAATGGATGAAGCAGCAACCAAAGTGATGTAATCATTACATTTTAATCGCCTTAACAATCCGCGCATAGCAGGACTTTCGATGTAAAAGCAACCAATTGTTTTTCCGATGCTCAAATAACTATTGGCTAAGGCTTCATTTTTGGAAATGGAAGTGTCTCGAATGTTGACTTTTATACCTCTATTTTTTTCAATGAGTTTCACGGTATCATCAATGTGTCCGATGCCACGCTGACTTAAAATATCAAATTTTTCAAATCCGATATCTTCTGCTACATGCATGTCAAATAGTACAATGGGAAAACCTTTTGGAGGCATTTCAAGTACCGAAAAATTAGTAATGGGCTCTTCCGAAATTATAATACCACAGGAATGCATACTTCGTTGGTTGGGGTATTTTTCGAGTAGCATTCCGTATTCTTGCACCAGTTTTACAATTTTATTGCCATCATGCAAACTCATCGGATTTTTTGCCAAAACATCCAATTCTTCTTTTGGTAATCCGAATACTTTGCCCACTTCCCGAAATATAGAACGATACTTAAACTCAACGTTTGTTCCGCAAAAAGCTACATGTTCGGCACCATATCGGTTAAAAATGTATTCTAGAATGGTATCGCGTTCTTTCCAAGACCAATCGATGTCAAAATCGGGTGGACTTTTTCGGTTGACATTTAAAAATCGTTCAAAATACAAATCCAATTCGATCGGACAAATATCAGTTATACCAAGACAATAACTCACAATACTATTGGCGCCACTTCCACGACCAATGTGAAGAAATCCACAACTGTTGCTGTATCGGATGATATCCCAAGTCATCAAAAAGTAGCCACTAAATTTTAATTCGTTAATGACTTTTAATTCCTTCTCCACACGTTGTAGCGCTTGACTATTGTAATCGCCATAACGCCATTTCAAACCTTGCTTCGCCAAATTGGTCAACAGCGCAATATCACTTTCTTCGCTATTGGTGTAGTATTTTTTATTTCTCGGAGTTTCAAATTCAAATTCGACGTTGCATGAATCAATTACCTTTAAAGTGTTTTCAATTATTTCGGGATAATCACTAAACTTTTCTAGTAATTCTTTTTCAGAAATCATTACTTCTGATGTACTGCAATAATCACTTTCGGTTAATTTTGAAAGTAGGATGTTGTTGTCAATGGCACGTAGAATTTTATGCAAATTAAATTCCTTTTTAGTTCTAAAAGTCACTGGTTGAAGAATGACCATTTTAGAAATCTTAGCTTTTAATTGAGCATCATATAACTTAATTAATTGTTCCGAAGTTATGCCGATGTATTCGTTTTCAGCTAAAGTTTCAGGAATGCTGTCTATCGGATAAATGCAAATTACATTTTCAAAATTGGGTGCTTTTGATGGAAGAAGTGTTTGCTCAAAATTGTGTTTGGTTCGAAAACGATTCATTTCACCAACACCTTTAAATTGTGTTGCTAATCCTATGTATTTCAGTTGGTTATTATCTCTGAACTCAATCCCTACTAAAGGTTTAATGTTCACCTTTTTGCACTCTTTTATAAACTCATAAATTCCTGTAACGGTATTAATATCAGTTAATGCCATAGCCGAAATATTCAATTCCACGGCTTGTGCAATTAAATCCTCTAACGGAATGGTTCCGTAGCGAAGGCTGTGATAAGAATGGCAATTGAGGTACATTTATAAATTGTTTTTAAGGATGGTATCGGCTCTTCCAACAGCATCAAATCCGAAGCGTTTTTTCATTTTATCTAAGGCTTCGTACAAGGAAAGCATTTCGACGGTATCTTCAAATAAATCAATTTGATACGTACCTCGAACTAATCCTTTAAATGAAATACCAATCATTCGCAGACGCATTCTTCTGTCGTATAATTTATCAAATAATTCCGTGACCGATTTTATCAAAACATGATCGGCTGAGGTGTAAGCAACTCCAACTTGTCTGGTTTGGGTATCGAAATTGGCATATTTAATTTTGACCACAACCGTTGAGGTTAGCCATTGTTCTGAACGCAATTGAAAAGCCAATTTTTCGACCATTCCAACAAGGATCGATTTCATCACCGGAATGTCAATTGTATCTTGGATAAAGGTTCTTTCAGTTGAAAGTGATTTTCTTTCCTTGTATGGTTCAACAGGATTGTTATCAATTCCGTTGGCTTTTTTCCATAATTCCACGCCGTTTTTTCCAATCATTTGTTGGAGAATTTCGGGTGGCATTTCTGATAAGGTTTGGATGTTTCTGATTCCGATTCGAGTCAGCAATTGAAAAGTGACTTCACCAACCATAGGTATTTTTTGAATCGATAACGGATTTAAAAACGAACGTACATTATTTTCTGGTATTTCTAAATTACCTCTAGGTTTGCCTTCGCCTGTTGCAATTTTGCAAACGGTTTTGTTTACTGAAAGTGCAAAACTAATTGGCAAACCCACTTCTTTCATCACTTTCTGAGCCAGTTCTTCAGTCCATTTATAACAACCATAAAACTTGTCCATTCCAGTAATATCTAGATAATGTTCGTCGATACTTGCTTTTTCTACAATGGGTGCTTTCTCTTCAATAACTTGAGTAACATTGGCTGATAATTTAGAATACAAATCCATATCACCACGAATGATTTTGGCTTGCGGACATAATTTCATCGCCATTCGAATGGGCATAGCAGAACGAACTCCAAATTTCCTCGCTTCATACGAACATGATGCCACCACACCACGGTCGCCACCGCCAATAATTAGTGGAATTCCGTTTAAAGAACTGTTTGTGAGTCGTTCACAAGACACAAAGAAGGTATCCATATCCATGTGCACAATTGCCCTAGCCATTTTATTTTTGAATTTAAATTAGAAATTATTTTACAAAATTAGGACGAATACGCACAATAATTATTATATTTGTTGTGATAAATACGCACATTAACTTATGTCATTATATTCAGAAAACATCAAATACCTTCGCATCAAGAAAGATGTTTCGCAGCAAGTAGTTGCGGATTCTGTTGGTATTCCGCGTCCTAGATATGCTAAATATGAAGATGGAAAGAACTTTCCACCACCAGAAACACTGTTGGCTTTATCACGCTATTTTGCCATGAGTATTGATTTATTGCTTTCGGTAGACGTAAGAAAAATACCTGTAGGCGATTTATTGAAGTTGGAAAACAACCGAGTATTACTTCCGATTACGGTGGATTCCTATGGTAATAATTTGATTGAAATCGTAACTCAAAAAGCCAAAGCAGGTTACTTAAGTGGTTATTCAGATCCTGAATTTATAGAATCGTTGCAACAAATTTCACTTCCTTTTCTTGGACCAGGAAAGCACAGAGGTTTTCCGGTAGAAGGTGATTCGATGCCACCACACGAAGATGGTTCCATTATTGTTGGTCGTTATATTGAAAAACTGCGTGATGTGCTTGATGGTAAGACGTATATAGTGATTACCAAAGATAATGGCATCATTTATAAACGTTTGAATAAGAACGGAAAAAATTCGTTGATGTTAAACTCTGATAATACTTTTTACGAACCTTATGAAGTAAAAGCCTCCGATATTTTAGAGATTTGGGAATATGAATGCAATATAGGTCGCACCGACCGCAAGTCTGATTTTTCAACAGACAACCTAACGTCTTTAATGATGGAAATGCGTCAAGAGTTGCGCGAGGTTAAAGCTAAAATTAATACCTAAAATTAGAAAATAATAAGTGTACTAGATAGTTTAGATTAAGTTATTTTATATATTTGATTTATATAAATATACGAATTACACATTTATAAATTTTCATTACTAAAATACTGAAAATAAGTAATTTGAATATTAATAGAAGTAATGAGTTGCATCTATTTGTATTTAGTGGCAACTAAACACCCGGAGTAGAAACACCCGTTAAATAATGAAGACTTTTATCTCAGATTTAATTCCAAAGCTTAAGCAATTTTCACAGAAACTTGATGATTTAGCCCTGTTGACAAACCAACATTGGGTTGTAGTTGACGACATAGTTAACAATAAAAATGTTTATATTTTTAGAGCAAATAATGATTTACTTATTTCGCAAAATGGAAAAGTTGAAAAAGCTAAATGGGAATATCTTGGAAATAACTCCTTGTTAATAGACAGAAAGGATGAAAGTTATCTGTTTAAGCATGGATTTTTCGATAAAAATATTCTTGCACTCAAAGTTGATAGCAAAGAGGAATATGTATTTTTAATTAATGAGAATAAATATGATGGCGACTTAAATTCAATAGAAAGCGTTTTATACTTTTTGAAAAAGACTTACCTTGAATCTCCAATAGAAAAATTTATTGAAGTTGAAATTGACAAGCCGAAGGTTGACATTCCACTGAAAATTGTATTTGTTAGTCATAAATCTGACAAGGGAATTTTGGAATTCGAACAAACTCAAAATTCATATCTTGATCTTGATTATGGTCAAAAGGTTTTTCTAGAGGGAAAACCAGCGCCAAATGGAAAGTATAGGCTTGACTTTATGCGATACATCCATATAAAAGAAGGAATAATTACGAATGTTAGCCTTTTATAAACTACATTGGCAGCCACTAACAGCCTTTTCTCACAATTGCGAATTTTGTGGTAAGTTCACGCTCACGTTTCGTAATAATTTTTATCTTTAACGGAAAATATTCGGTTACGAAGTTCGCAAACTCGCCAAGTGGAGACCGTCAGGCTGCGTAAAAACTAAGTTAAAAAGAGAAGTTATATGGATACCTATCAGAGAAAAATTCCGTA
>NZ_DQDX01000144.1 GCF_003525665.1 Flavobacterium sp. | reverse complement strand
TGTATAAGAGACAGTCCTAATTATCAGTACAAGTAGTTTTAGCCAAACACAATCTGAAATTAATGAAGAAGCATACAAAAACTATAAAAAAGCAGATAAAGAACTAAATGTTGTCTATCAAAAAATTTTAAAAGATTATAAATCAGATACTGCGTTTCTTAAAAATTTAAAAGCTGCACAAAAAATTTGGATTAATTTTAGAGATGCAGAAATGCTTGCAAAATTTCCTGACAGAGAACCTGGATATTATGGAAGTATTCAACCAACTTGTTGGAGCAATTATCTTCAAGAATTGACAGAAGAACGAACTAAACGACTAAAAGTTTGGCTTACAGGAATTGAAGAAGGAAATATGTGTTCTGGTTCTGTAAACATTAAATAAAAAATAAATTGAACGATTTTTTAAAATACCAAGCACAAACTTCACCCTATCCTTTGGGAATGGAAGTTTCGCATGCCATTGGTTCTTACATTTACGACACCAACAATAAAAAATATTTAGATTTTGTCGCAGGAGTTTCAGCTTGTTCGCTTGGACATCAAAATCAAAGAGTCAATCAAGCCATAAAAGATCAATTGGACAAATATTCACACGTGATGGTTTATGGCGAATATTCTCAAAGTCCGGCAGTTCAATATTGCAAATTACTAGTTGAAAATTCACCTCCAGAATTGAATAAAGTTTATTTAGTAAATTCGGGAACAGAAGCATGTGAAGGCGCGTTAAAACTGGTTCGCCGAGTTACTGGAAGAAGCCAACTAATTTCGTGTCACAATGCTTATCACGGAAATACGATGGGTTCGATGAGTGTGATGGGATTTGAAGAACGCAAACAAATATTTCGTCCATTAATTCCTGATGTTGATTTCATTACTTTCAATAATGAAGATGATATTCAAAAAATAACCACCAAAACTGCTGGAATAATTTTAGAAAGTATTCAAGGTGGCGCAGGTTTTATTCAACCTCAAAATGACTTTTTAGCCAAAGTAAAAAAGCGTTGCGAAGAAGTTGGAGCATTAATGATTGTTGACGAAATTCAACCTGGTTTTGGTAGAACTGGAAAATTATTTGGATTTGAAAATTACAATGTCGTTCCAGATGTAGTTATTATCGGAAAAGGAATGGCTGGCGGAATGCCTGTCGGCGGATTCATTGCCAACGAAAAATACATGGATTTATTAAGCCACGATCCAAAGTTGGGACACATTACAACTTTTGGTGGTCATCCTGTCATTGCGGCAGCATGTTTGGCCACTTTACAAGAAATTATAGAAAAAGACTACACTTCGCAATCATTAGAGAAAGAAAAACTCTTTAGATCACTTTTGGTACATCCTTTGATACAAGAAATTAGAGGAAAAGGATTGATGCTTGCTGCGATGACATCAGATGAAGAAATAACAAATCAAGTTATTTTAAAATGTCAAGACAGAGGATTAATATTATTTTGGTTATTGTTTGAAGGAAAAGCCATCCGAATTACGCCACCATTAACGATTTCTGAAGATGAAATTAAAGAAGGTTGCAAGATTATTTTAGAAGTGATGGATGAGATAGTTGCGGGTTAAAAGTTACGAGTTGCGAGTTTTATAGATTTCGCAAAAACTCGAAACCCGAAACCCAAAACTCGAAACTGTTTAATGTTAATTAAATTGTTCAAAACAATTACCAAATTCTCCAACATTAAAGCAATTGTTACCTACTTTTATTAAGGATAATTTTAAATAAATAAGCTATGCATTTGGATCACGACGAAGAAGACTACAATTTATCCTTATCAAAATTTGAATCGATGTTGAAAACCAATAAAGTTTTCTTTTTTGATTCAGAAGAATTTGAAGAAATCATTCTTCATTATCTTGATATGGGTAAAGCAAGTTTGGCCAAAAAAGCTTTAAAACTTGGACTGGAACAACACCCAAAATCTACTGGACTTAAACTAGTTCAGGTTGAAATGTTGGTCTATGATGACAAACTCGAAATTGCCGAAAAATTGCTAAATGAGTTGTATGCAATTGAGCCAACTAACGAAGAAATTTTTATCCAAAAAGCCAATATTTACTCGAAGCGCGACAACCATGAAAAAGCGGTTGAACTACTTCAAGAAGCTCTAAAACATACCGAAGATTTCGCCGATGTCTATAACTTAATTGGTATGGAATACCTTTTTATGGACAATTTAGAAAAAGCCAAAGAGAACTTTATGAAATGTCTTGAAGAAGATATTGTAGATCAATCTGGACTTTATAATGTGGTCTATTGTTTCGAATTTTTAGATCAAAATGCAGAGGCAATTGAATATCTTAAAAAATACATTGACAAAAATCCGTACAGTGAAATCGCTTGGCATCAACAAGGTAGATTGCATTATGGATTGAAAGAATATGAAAATGCAGTGCGTGCTTTTGAATATGCTACCTACATCGACGATGAATTCATGGGTGCTTTCATGGAAAATGGAAAAGCTTTAGAACGTTTAAAACGCTATGAAGACGCTATTGAAAACTACCAAAGAACCATCGATTTAGACGATCCAACTTCGTATGCTTTATTGCGAATTGGAAAATGTCACGAAAAATTAGGTAATAAAGCAGAAGCGTTAAAGTATTTCAACAAAACAGTTCATGAAGATCCGCTTTTAGACAAAGGTTGGATTGCGATTACTGATTTTTACGTTCGTCAGAAAAATTTTCAAAAAGCATTGTATTATGTAAACAAAGCTTTAGCTATTGATGACCAAAATCGTGCTTATTGGAAACGTTTTGCAACGATAAATAAAGCCATGAATTTCTATGAAGAAGCCGAACTTGGTTATAGAAAAGCAGTAGAGTTTGGTGATTACCAATTGGATACTTGGTTGTTTTGGGTTGATATTTTACAGTTTCTAGGTGAATTTGACAATGCAGTCATGACACTTTTACAAGCATCTGAAACTTTTCCAGAAGAATACGAAATAGAATATCGCTTGGCTGGATTGTATTTTATGTTGAATGATGTTGAAAAAGGAACGTTTCATTTGAGCAATGGTTTGCGATTGAATTTTAATAATCATACTATGTTGGAAGAATTGTTTCCCACAATATGGTCATTAAAAAAAGTGCAAACTATTATTAAAAAACACAAAAAGTAAAATTTACTATTTATAAATTTAAACCATCAAGAAATTAAGAACATTAAGACTAAAACTTAATCAACTTAATTTCTTAATGGTTTTAAAATGAAAACACACATTGGAAGACAATAAAAAATTCGGGTTAGTAGGTAAAAATATTGCCTACTCATTTTCAAAAAAATACTTTACAGAAAAATTTTCATCCGATTTATTTGATGATTTTACTTACGAAAATTTTGACATTGAATCTATAAATGATTTTCCTGAAATTTTGAAAAATAATCCTGATTTAAAAGGATTGAATGTAACAATTCCATACAAAGAAGCAATCATTCCTTTTTTGGATACTTTGTCTGAGAAAGCCTTTAAAATTGGCGCTGTAAACGTTATTCGATTTACTAAAAAAGGAAACTTAAAAGGTTATAATTCTGATTGGTATGGATTTAAACAATCGTTAGAACCACTTTTACAACCGCATCATAAACGTGCTTTAATTTTAGGAACTGGTGGCGCTGCTAAAGCAGTTGCCTTTGCACTTGAACAACTCGGAATTTTCTACACATTTGTATCTAGAGAAGCAACTGAGAATGCTATTGATTATGATCGAATTAATGTTACAACATTTGATAATTTTCAGATAATAATTAATTGCACACCACTTGGTACTAGTCCGAATGTAAAGGAGTTTCCTCCTATTCCGTATCAGTTTTTTACAGACAAACACATTGCTTTTGATTTAATTTACAATCCCGAAGAAACTCAGTTTTTAAAGAAAGCAAAAAAGAAAGGCGCTGTTACCAAAAATGGTTATGAAATGCTAGTTTTTCAGGCGGAAAAAGCTTGGAAAATTTGGAATAAATAAACATTTCAATCAGTAAGGAATTTTATTAATTTTTTAGAACTTAAAATATCAACATACTTTTGTTGAAATCCGATAATTTTAATTTAATATTTCTATAAAATAATAAATTATATTTGACAAATAGTGTCAAGTAAATATTATCAAATGGAAACAGTAGGACAAATCATACGAACAAAAAGAGAATCTCTCGGACTATTGCTCAGGCAAGTTTCGGCTTACGCAGACATAGACCAAGCAATTTTAAGTAAAATTGAGCGTAATGAGCGTAAACCAACCAAAGATTTAATTTTAAAAATTGCTGAAGTTCTACAACTTGATAAGCAAGAATTATTGATTCAATTTATGAGCGACAAAATTGCTTATGAAATTGCAGATGAAGATTGTGCCAGCAGAGTTTTAAAAGTTGCTGAAGAAAAAATTGAATACATTAAATCAAACCCAATAAAAATCTAATTATGAAAGCTAACTATTCAGAAAGATTAGAAATCGATGTTCTAGAAGAACCACAATTAGATTTTAAATATTATGTAAATCCAAGTCAAAAAAGAAATGAAGTCAAAACTAAAAAGATTGAAACATTAAATGTTTTGTCTCTTTTTTCAGGTTGCGGCGGAATGGATTTAGGTTTTGAAGGAGGTTTTTCTGTTTTAAAATCGTCAGTAAATGAAAAATTAACACCTAACTTTATTGACAAAAAACTCAACAATGGATTTGTGCAACTCAAAAAAACAAAATTTAAAACTGTCTTCGCAAATGATATTTTGAATGATGCCAGAAATGCGTGGGTAA
The DNA here is from genome assembly GCF_003525665.1 of Flavobacterium sp. Taxonomy (GTDB): domain Bacteria; phylum Bacteroidota; class Bacteroidia; order Flavobacteriales; family Flavobacteriaceae; genus Flavobacterium. The sequence goes on along the minus strand of NZ_DQDX01000144.1, from coordinate 2,066 downwards.
ATCATTTTATGAAAAAAGGCCGAGAAGCCGATTTATTTTACACTCAAAGTATTGTTGATTTAGTAAAACTTCATCAAAGTGGAATTAAGGTTTTTCCAGAAAACATTGACATTGTAACTGGTGGCTTTCCTTGTCAAGACTTTAGTATAGCTGGAAAGCGAAATGGATTTAATTCGCACAAAAACCATAATGGAAAATTAATTGATGAAGTTACGCCAACAGAAGAAACTCGAGGGCAACTTTATATGTGGATGAAACAAGTTATAGAAATTACTAAACCAAAAATATTTATAGCTGAAAATGTAAAAGGATTAGTTAATCTTGAAAACGTAAAAGAAATTATTCAAAACGATTTCCAATCGGCTGGAGAAAACGGTTACATAGTTTTAAATCCTAGAGTTTTGCATTCAGCAAATTATGGTGTTCCTCAATCAAGAGAAAGAGTAATATTTATTGGGATAAAAAAATCAGAATTAACAAATGCAGCATTATTAGAATTAGAAAAAGAAACAATTTCAGACGATTATAATCCTTATCCTAAACCAACACATTCATATACTGTCAAAGGAGAAAATTTGAAAAATTTTGTTGAATTACATGAAGTTTTCAGTTTGTTAGAAGAACCTGAAAATACAAGTGATTTATCGCAAAAATTCTATTCAAAAGCGAAATATATGGGTGCACATTGCCAAGGGCAAACTGAAATTAAACTAAATGGAATTAGTCCAACAATTCGTGCAGAACATCATGGAAATATTGAATTTAGAAGACTCTCAAAAGAAAATGGTGGGAAAATTGATAATGAACTTTCAGCAGGATTAATTGAAAGAAGATTAACACCTAGAGAATGTGCTTTAATTCAAACTTTTCCGCCAGATTATGATTTTGTAATAGAAAATAAAAACGGTAGAAAAGGTTCTTATTTAGTTAGTCCATCGCAAGCATATAAAATAATTGGAAATGCAGTTCCACCGTTACTCGCATACAATTTAGCAAAAAGAATAGAGGACATTTGGGATTTGTACTTTAAAAAATAATTATGATAATTTCTTTAAATCCAGAACCGCATAGAAGTGAATTTGATATATTGCTAAATTCAACTTTGAAGCAATTAAATGTAGAAGGCTCTACAAATCCGAAAATATTTGCAAATCTTGCTGGCACAAAATTAGAAAATCATGTTGGCAGCATGATGACAGAATTGTCGCAAGGCACAATATTTGAAAATTCAATTCAAGTGATTGGCGGACAAAAATTTCCAGATATTGTCGCAAAGAAATTTTACGGTATCGAAGTAAAAACAACAACACAAAATCATTGGAAAACTACGGGTAATAGTGTTCTAGAGAGTACAAGAGTTAGTGATGTAGAAAGGATATTTATGCTTTTTGCGAAATTAGCAAATCCCATTGAGTTTAAATGTCGTCCATATGAAGAATGCTTATCAGAAGTAGTTGTAACACATTCTCCTCGTTACCTTATTGATATGAATTTACCAATTGGAAAAACTATATTCGATAAAATGGATACTACATATGATACTTTAAGAAAAAAAGAAAATCCTTTGGGTCATGTTGTAGATTTTTATAAGAGCAATTTAAAAGCAGGAGAACAACTTTGGTGGATTGATAACAATAATATGAGTAACTTATCAATTAAAATGTGGAAGAATATTGATAGAGAAAAACAAAAAGAAATCATTACAAAAATAATGGTTTATTTTATCGAGATTTTTGGAAGTAGTCCTAAAAAATTTGAGAGAATTCCCGCATGGTTGGTAACTAGGGAGGGAATTGTTACACCAAATATTCGTGATTTATTTTCTTCTGGAGGAAAAGGAGATTTAATAGTTGGAAAAAAAATATACAAAAATATACCAAGAATATTTTTAAACTTATTTAATAATCTAGATTATGCACTTGAAACATTAGTACAAACTTCAGCAATTGAACTTTCTGAATATTGGGGAATTGAAACAACTGAAAATAAAAAAATATCAGATTGGATTGAATTAGTTTCTGAACATTCAAAGAAAATAACAGACGCAAATCATTTGAATATAAAAC
>NZ_DQDX01000106.1:559-3460 GCF_003525665.1 Flavobacterium sp. | reverse complement strand
GATTACGCAACAGCAACCGATAGCGCATCGGTAATTTCTTCGTCGGCAGCAGTGCAACCCAAGAACAGTAATCGGAAATTTGTGAGAACAGCCGATATAAAATTTAAAGTAAAAAACGTAGCCAAATCGACTTATACCATTGAAAATGTGACCAATAAATTTGGTGGATTTGTAACGTACACCAATCTTGAAAGCCACATCAATCATAAAGAAGAAACTCGTGTAAGTCAAGACAGCATTCTAGAAACTACAAAATTCACGGTTGATAATAACATTACTATTCGAGTTCCCAATACAAAATTAGATACCGTAATAAAATCGATTGCTAAAGAAATTGACTTTCTAGACTCACGATTGATAAAAGCAGATGATGTTACTTTGCAAATGTTATCCAATAAATTGGCGCAAAAAAGAAGCGAATCAACCGAAAAAAGAATCGCAAATAGTATAGATTCTAAAGGCAAAAAACTAAATCAAGTTATGGCAGCCGAAGAAACATTAGACACTAAAAAAGAAGCCAAAGATAACAAAACAATTGAAAATTTATCGTTGAATGATCAAATAAATTTTAGCACATTAACTATTAACTTATACCAACGTGAATCTATAAAACATGAATTATACGCAAGTGAAAAAAGCATCAATAACTACAGACCAAACTTGGGTTTACAAATTTGGGATTCCTTAAAAACAGGTTGGTTTATGCTTGAAAGTATTGTTGCATTTATCATTCAACTTTGGGCAATTTTCTTAATTGTATTTTTGGGTTGGATTGGCTACAAGAAGTTTTTGAAGAAATAATTTCATAAAAAAATCCGTTCAAATGAACGGATTTTTCAGTTATAAACATATATTTTAAACGTGTAACGCTCTATTATCTGTCGCAGCCAATGCAGCTTCTTTTATTGCCTCTGCAAATGTTGGATGTGCGTGTGACATTCTTGAAATATCTTCGGCAGATGCTCTAAATTCCATTGCTGTAACAGCTTCTGCAATTAAATCGGCACAACGAGCTCCAATCATGTGAACACCAAGAACTTCATCAGTTTTAGCATCGGCTAGGATTTTTACAAATCCATCTAAATCTCCACCAGCACGAGCTCTTCCTAAAGCCTTGAAAGGAAAACTTCCTGCTTTGTATTCTACTCCATCGGCTTTTAATTGCTCTTCTGTTTTACCAACAGCAGCAACTTCTGGCCAAGTGTAAACTACTCCAGGAATTAAATTATAATCGATATGTGGTTTTTGACCAGCCAAAATTTCGGCAACCATTACGCCTTCTTCTTCAGCTTTGTGAGCTAACATTGCTCCACGAACTACATCACCAATTGCATAAATATTTGGAACATTAGTTTGTAAATGGTCGTTTACCTCTACCATTCCTCTATCAGTGATTTTTACACCAGCTTTATCTGCCGAAAGTCCATCAGTATAAGGACGACGACCAACAGAAACCAATGAATAATCTCCTTCTAAAGTGATTATTTCACCTTTTGCATTTTCAGCTTGAACAGTTACAGCATCGCCATTTCTTTCTACCGATTTTACTTTATGCGAAACGTAGAATTTCATTCCTTGTTTTTTCAACACTTTGGTTAATTCTTTAGACAAACCTGCATCCATACCTGGAATAATTCTGTCCATGAATTCTACAACCGAAACTTGTGCTCCTAATCTTAAATACACTTGTCCTAATTCAATTCCGATAACGCCACCACCAATAATTACTAAATGTTTAGGAACTTCTGGTAATTTTAATGCTTCGGTTGATGTGATGATTCTTTCTTTATCTAATTTGATAAAAGGAAGATTTGATGGTTTAGAACCAGTTGCAATGATGATATTTTTACCTTCAATAACTTCTGAAGTTCCGTCTGCTTTTGTAACTTTTACGTGAGTTGCGTCTTCAAATGAACCTAATCCTTCAAAAACGGTTACTTTATTTTTATCCATTAAAAATTTAACACCGCCAGAAGTTTGGTCAACAACTGCTTGTTTACGAGCAATCATTTTCTCAAGATTTACTTTTACTTCGCCCGAAACTTCAATTCCGTGGTCTGCAAAATGTTGTAATTCTTCGTAATGGTGTGATGATGCCAACATTGCTTTTGATGGAATACAACCAACATTAAGGCAAGTTCCACCAAGCGTTGAATATTTTTCTATAATTGCGGTTTTAAAACCTAATTGTGCACAACGAATTGCCGAAACATATCCGCCTGGACCTGAACCTATAATGACTACGTCAAATGAACTCATGATATCTATTTTAGTGTGTTTTTATAAAAGTTGCACAAATTTACGAATTCAATTTCAATTATGATATCAAAAATCAAATTCAATGTGAAAAATCAATTTAATCCCAATCTTGTGCGACAAAAACCATTTTTTCTCCTTTACTTGAAGTTAAGGTTAACTTATGTGCATTTATAGAAAAGGAGTTCATTGTTATAATTGATGCTAAAAAATCAGTTTCCAATTTCATATTGTCTTGGCAATACATTCTTGTTGCTATTCCTTGCGAAAATTGAATTGATTTTCCGTCTTTAATCGAATAGGAAAAAGATAAATTGTTACAACCCATTTTAGAAGTTGCTCTTTCTGAATTTGTCATGTCTAGAAATGCTTTTTGTTCAACAAAATACTCTTTTTTGTAGTCTTTAAATTCTACTAACATCCAAACTCGATTGATGTTTTGCGTTGGAGTTTCTGAAACATTCTTTTTGCAATTGCAGGATAGTGTGAAAAATGAAACTAGAATTAGGATGGATAGCTTTTTCATAATGGAATTATTTTAACCACAAATTTCACGAATTTTCGCGAATTAATAGCATTTTTTATCCACATTCTTGTCATTCCGTAGGAATCTCAACTCATAACTTTTGAGATTCCTACGGAATG
>NZ_DQDX01000106.1:0-507 GCF_003525665.1 Flavobacterium sp. | reverse complement strand
ATTCCTACGGAATGACAAACTACATGAAAATTGTTACTATTAAACCGTAAAAACAGTTGTATTTTTAACCTCACCAATCATAAAAGTACTGTGCGTACTGCCAATATGTTGCAGTGTTGTGAGTTTGGTAACCATAAATTCACGGTATTCTTCCATGTCTTTTACGCAAATTTTCAAGATGTAATCATAATCGCCGCTGACGTGAAAACATTCTAGAACTTCGTTTAGTTTGACTACTTCTTTTTCAAATTGATTGATGAATTCCTTGGTGTGTTGCAACAACTTTAAATGACAGAAAACTACAAAACCTTTATTGATTTTGTTCCGATTTAAAAGCGCTACATATTTATCTACAATTCCTTCTCGTTCTAATTTTTTAATGCGTTCGTAAACTGCAGTGACCGATAAATTGAGTTTTACCGATAATTCTTTGGTGGTTTTTTTTGTATCAGTTTGTAGAAGTTGCAGGAGTTTTTTGTCTATTGCGTCCATATTTCGGGTTTCGGG
>NZ_DQDX01000058.1:593-17598 GCF_003525665.1 Flavobacterium sp. | reverse complement strand
CAAAGATAGAATTACAGCAAAAGAAATTTGAAGAAGAGGAGACTGAAGCAAGAAAATTTATTGATGTCTTTAAATCACTATCAGTATTTGTTTTTTTATATTGTTTTAGTGGTCTAATCATTGGTGGCTTTCAATCTGAAGTTTTAGAACAAAAGCAATTTTATTTTTTCCATGTTTTTGCTCTTATATCATTAGTAATAACTTCTATAGGAATTTGTTTTCTTAATGGAACTTGGAAAGTAGAATTGAAACCACAATTTATTGTTATTATTTACATAGTAATAATAATTGCTTCTTTTCTTCTTTGTTCATACCTTACAAAAGCAACTAAATCTATAATAGATGGACGTTTCATTTTTAATGTAAGCCTAACTTTTCTACTTAATAAAATTCTGCAAATATTTATATTATTTGTTCCTTGTTCTTTATACCTTTTCCTCTATATAAAAGTTGAAAAACACAAGACTATATTTAATAAGAAGTACAATAAAATAAGAAACGAATTTGGGAAGCCATTAAAAGATTTAGCTGAAGCTTTAGACAGATTAAATGGAGATTAAGCTTCAGATAAGAAGTATTATGCCGAAGCATAATCCGAGAGGTTATTTAAAATATATACTGATAATCTTGAATAAAATAAATATTGTCATATTTGGAATATACCAATCATTCCTCTTGATTTATCAAATCAAAATTCATTTAAAGCATCTTCATTCCATAATTGGAACTTTGGTGCTTTTTCCCATAAATCGGAATTATAAATATCAACTTGTGAATCAGCCCATTCACTTGCAAGGTCACAATAGTAGTGTCCGCTTTGATTTTGGTTATTTCGATAATCGCAACCTTCGCTAATTTCGATTTTATAAGATGATAGAAAATCTTTAGTAATTTCTAATAATTCTGAATTAGTTAGTATGCCATAAAAGTCAGAGTCAAATTCTAATTGCTCAAGGAAGTTTTTAATTGATTTTTCGAAGTAAGTCATGTGCATTATATTAAAAAATAAAGAATAATACACGGTCGAAACATCTAAAGCAGAATAGCAGAAAATCAACACAAAAAATTTTTCCCAGCCTGTTTGTGTTTAATTTATGCGAGCTTTAGATACGACATACGTGTCAATTATTCTTTTTTGTAATGCCCCATGAATTATAAAATCATGAAAACTCATTGTAATAGTCTTGATACTTTTATTGGTGCTACTTCATAATTTTAGAATGCTATTTTCTATTAGCTTACATCCTTAGAAGGTTGCGAGAATGACCAAACTCTCGGACAGACCTACAAAGTGATAGCTTATGTTGATTTTATCCGTTTTGGGAATAAATTGACAATATCGATGTGGAAGGAATATTTACTTTATCTATGTAGTAAACTTATTTAGACAGTCTACTTTTTGCTGACAATTTACAATTCGATTTTCCAATCAGGAAAAGTATTTCCATAAAATATGTCATTAATAACACTTATAATCTCATCTTTTAATTTTCCTTGTTGATAATCATCAGAAAAAATAATATCAGATGCAATTTGCTTGCTAAATGTTTTTAATTGCGGGTGTCCGAAAGCTAGAATCAAAATATATTCCTGATTAGGAATTAGGGTTCTCCAATTTGTCAAAATATATTCTGATAATTCTTTAATTTTATCAGGAAAACACCTGTAAATATATAGAATGTCTCCTACAAGAGGTCTCAGAAAGGGATCTTTGCCTACTTGAATATAACTTGAAATAATTTTATCAGCTTCTTTTTTCCATAATGGATGATTATGAAAATTCAACCTCATTAAGCGGGAATATGAATATACTTGTTCAGAAAAATAATTGTTTTTATCATTTAGATAGTCTTGTATAATTTGATCTATTAAATTGCTTATCTTTTCAGGAAGTTTAGCTTCTCCTACAAAACATTCAATCAAATCAAACAAATAAGTGTCTCTTTGCCTATGATTTTCTAAAATAGTTAATGCAAATGATTTGTCTTTTGCGAGTCTTAATAGGGGTATTATTAATTCGATTGCAATATTTTTATAATTATTATCTTTTTTTAATTCGTTAATCATATTTACGGCAATAGAGATATCCTTATTATGTTTTAAGCATGCTAAAGCAACCTTTCTTTTTCTACTTCTAAAATTATAACTTTTCCAATCGTTACTGGTAAAAAATTTTCTAATATATTCTTGTTTCAATGTGACTCTATTGTTGAAAAAGTTAAGAGCATCATTATAGATTCCATCATCACAATACATATCGGCATCTTTATTATCGGCATAAATATTCTCTAAAACATCTTTATAGAACCGTTCTTTTACTGTTGTATTAAAATTAAAAAATTTTAGAATGTATGAAATTACAGGATAACTAACTCCGTTGCTCCAATTTAACAGTAATTTCAGAGCAAAAGCCTTATCCTTTGTATGGTATAAAAGATTAATGATGTTACTATCGTAAATTCTTTCCCATCTTGTGAATATACTAAACTCTTGAATAAGACACTTGAAAATTTTAGCATCATTATTAAATTGCATGCAAGTGTCTATCAGGTGAATGTTCTCTTGTTTTTTCCATTGATTATCTGAAAATATTCCAGCAATAAATTCTTGCCTTGTATTTTCATCTTTAATACAATATAACATGTAATTTAGAACATTTGAATCAAGTTTAGAATTATATATACCTTTTTGTAAAACTTCGGTAATACACTGCTGCTGCAATGTGGTATTCACGTTATTTAAATTTCCAAGGGCTAGACATAGAATATTTGGATGGGTTTGCATCCATTTCGGACTGGTAAGTATTTTAGTAAATAATAATTGCTTGGCGTCTATATTTTTTGTCATATTAATTGAAGTTTCAATTATTTCATGATGAAAACTTGTCATTTTTTCATATTTTAAAAAATATGACATAAAAAATTCCTTCAATTTTTCATTCTTACAATTTCTTAAAAAATTTGTCCAAAATTCAGGATAATAAATTCTTTTTTTAAATAACATTAGGGAATATTTCTTGTACTCTTCATCATTAAAATGTTTACGGCAAAATGGTACTAAATAATGAAAATGTTGGTTTCCTTTTTCTATTAATTTATTTACATAAGGTATAATAAATTTTTCATAATCTTTATTTTGGGTATTGCTATTTTTAAAATTATAATACATTACATTCAAAAATAAAGAGGCTGAGTAATCATCACCTTTTTCAGTTATAAAATTAAGTAATTGTATTTTGATAGTATCATCGAATTCATCCCAAGACTCCTTCATTATTACTTTCCTTAATCCCATATCGGCTAAAACATCATGATTAAATTGTATAATACTATGATTGTCATTCAATTCATTTATACTAATGTAGATTTTTAACCTTTCTAATATTACACTTCTAATATTCCAATTGCTAAATAAATCACTTATTTCCGTAGAATTCTTTTCATTATAATAATCAGCAATCTTTAAAAATGTTTCATAAGTAATAGTTATTTTATGTTCCGCATAAACACATCCTAAATAGTAAAGTGCTTTAGCGAGTCCGATATGTTTTTTTTCAATAAATCTCAGGTCACTTTCTATAACTCTCTGAAATACTTGTTGTGGCTCGGAAAGATTTAATGAAGTGTTGTTAAGTTCTTTCTGATTTATACGAGCCAAGATAAAGAGTAATAAAAAAAGAGAAGACTTATAATTATTGTTATTTTCTTTTAATAATCTTTCAGAAGCCAATTTCCAATTGGGGTATCTTTCAACAATTTTATTAATGATTTCTTTGTTGTCATCAGAAGATAAATGTAATTGAAAATCGTTATTTCTATGAGCGGTGTATGATTTTTTGATGGTTCTATCTCCAATAATAATTCTAATGTTGTTAATGTTTTTAGCTTCTTTAAGAATATCTATTCCCAAGTTTTCATTTTCAAAAGTTCTATACCAATCCTCAATAATAATTAGAAATTTTAGTTCTTTATTCTTTTCGACTTCACTTTTAATCAATGGAAATCCTTTTTCTGTAAACTCTTTAGTGCTACTATCATGCACCCAAATAATATGAATCGGTTCTTTATGAAGGTCAATAGCTATTCTCCTTAAAGTCGTTGATTTCCCTGAACCGCCTGAACCACAAATAATTGCTGTTACTTTTTCATGTTTCTCTTCAGTAAAGCTTTCTATAATAATTTCTTTAAGTGTATTATATCCATTTCTCTCAACATCATATCCATGTATAATCCCATACCATTGACAGTTGTTATTTTGTTTAGCACCATAAAATTCAGGCATAGTAAATGCTTTGCCTGAATTTACTTTATTGATGAAATCTTCATTAATAATAGTAGCTCCTGAGATTAAAATTTCTGATTTTGAATTTAACTGAGGTACAGTTTGTTTTAAATGATCTACATTTTTATACTTAACTATAAAATCATTATATCCTTCACATCCACAATAAACCGCAAAAAAATCTTTTGTTTTATGATGTGGGCGCTTGGTATCTCCTTTAACAAAGTTGGCAATTCTTGTTTCATCAATTATACATTCTGTAAATAATCTATCTAACTCTTTGCTATCATTTTTAAGATAAGTGATGAATGCCTTATACTCTGTGGAGATATAAGAATCCTCAATCTTCTTTATATTCTGACCTCTTCTATATTGCGTATTGAGGTTTTTAATAGTTGATTTGACTAAAATATTTATATCATCAATAGAATGAGTATTTTGGTGTTTTACTTCAAGAACTTTTTGAAAGAGATTTTTCATGATAGAAATTGTTTCTAAAAAATTATCAGGCAATTTAATCAAAATTTTCAATCTTTTATATTCAGCAAAACTAGCACTTCATAACTCTTTCTTCGGTCGGTTTGTACTTAATTTATGCGAGCTTTAGCTATAATATACATGCATTTTTTATAATGCACCTTTAATAATAAAATTATGAGAACTTACAGTATTGAACAATTCATCGGAGAAGAAATTAATATAATTTCTGTAATCAAAAAAGACTGACATAGGATTTCCTATATCAATCTAAAAGTTTAATCGATGGTTTCCAAAGTTGAGAAGCCTTCAGAATAAAGTTTTAGTAGCAAAATAGATTTCAGCATTTCGCTCTCTAACTGAACATAAAAGTCAATTTCGCCGTAGGATATTCCTGTCAGGTCACTTTCTTTTAAGTCAATTTCTTTAATGCTAATTAATTCTAATTTTCCACCTTCTTGATCCTTATGTAAAGGAGTCAAAACTTGAAGTTCTTTTGCCATTTCTGGAGTGAGTGTTTCCAAATCAGATTCTTCACTATTCTTCAAAAGAACATAACCACCCAATGTCGTAATCTCTTTAATTACCTGACTTACGTCAATTTTTTTTGTTTTCATTTTGTTATAAGATTTTCACCAACTCCGAAAGACTGTCGGTTTAGCCACACTATATCTTATAGTGTAATCTTATCGTAATGATTTTATGTTATTTGTCAAGTTTTTTTAATAAAATTATGGTTTTCTGTGTTTTTTATTTCAAGAATTTTTCATAATGGAAATTTTTCCAAAAAAATTATAAGCCAATTTAATTAAAATTCTAAAACTTTCATAATCAGTAAAACAAGGGCTTCTGAACTCTTTTTTTCGGTTCACCTTTGATTCACCTCCCGTTCACAGTTGGTTTTAAAGTACCCAAAGCTATAGCTCCCTAATTTCGTGATGTCTTAAAGCAAATTTTTTATGCAATTAAAAAATGATGCTCCCGAAAGCGGAAGCACCAAGTTTAGTAAAACCACGCCAATGGTTTTACTAAATGTGCAAAAGACATAACATGGAAAGGAAAAAATATCTTTTGCGGCATAGGAGTATACAATAAAAGCAACCTAAAGTCAATAGATTCTTTTTCCAAGTTCCGAAAATTTAACATTTTAAAATTTTTAAACTATGGAATCAAAAATTATTACTCCGCATCCTGAGAAATTGGAATTTCTAGGCAAAGATTTAACAACAAAAATTAATGAAAGTACCGAAGACCTTTTAAAAACAACCAATCAATGGACATGGTGGTACTCAATTCGCTCCCAATCAGCACTTAAAGTGCTTCATCAATCTAGGTCTTTACTATATGGTAAACTATATTTTCTAAAAGAAGAGTTTGAAAAAAATGTATTACACTATGGTAAATTAACCAAAAAATTTATGCGTTTAAGTTCAATTGAAGGTAATGATTCCATTATCGATATTGAGGAACAAAAGCAACAAATAGAAGTACGCACCGAACTTAATCGCATCTATTCGGCACAACAAACGGATTACATTGCTGGAAACGAATCAAGAAAAGCTATGCTTGTGAGTGACTCCCAATTGCATATTAACGAAGCCGAACATATAAAATCCAAAGATTATCTTGATGCTGTAAAAAATGCAACTACTGAAACTAAAACATATCCCCAAATATTTGAACCCAATTTTGAGGAATATAATTCGTCACAAGAAATAAGTTCTCAAAACGACATTGAATTGGCTGTAGTTCCAAAAACAAATATTACACCAAATGATCCACAAAAATCTAAATCACAGGTAATCTACACACAAGCAGGTTCAGCTCCTGACTACTTTGTAGTTGAGGCACAATTAGACGAATGTCTAACTAGTGCAGGCGAAAATTTTGCAGTTCAGTTTTCAAATCCGACTACTGAAAATGTAAAAAACGTAATGCTATCAACAACTTCTAAAGAAGCACTAAAACAGACTACCTATAAACAAAATATTTTATCGCATATAGATTTTCAAAAAATTGTATGGGCATCATTAGTGTACTGCATAGCACTGGCAGGAGAAGTGTTAATCTTCTCTGCAATATTTGGATTAGTATTCAACTTTTCAACAACAAAGTCAATAATTACGGGAACTGCACCTGCACTAATAAGTTTTGTATTAGGGTTTTCATTGTACGGTACAATTCTAAATTATATCAAAGGCAATAATCAAATTGCTGTCAAAATTATTCGTTCCTCAAGGCTTATGTTATTAACGGTCATACTTGGTTTGCTTTATGCTTTCTGTATGGGTCTGTTATATAAAAATTCACTTGACCAAGATGATTTACGCTCACAAGTAAATACGCTAACAGAGGAACAGTATGTATTTGATGAAGATGTTGTAAATGATGACATGACTAAAGAAGAACGAGAACAAGCTATTCGTGAGAACGGAACTAAAATAAATGAGGTAAATACAAAATTAATAAAAATGCAAGATGGACCGATGGCCACTGTTATTAAACTAACAGTAGCATGTAGCTCTCTTATATTCTTGCTGTTTTCTGGAATTATGTTTGGAATACTATTACTTTTTCTTTCAGCCTATAAAACCAATAAAGCCTTGAAAGCAATAGAAAATCAACTGCCACGTATTGAAGCGGAATTTTATGCTCAAAAAAATGTAATTAGCGAGGTAAACTCCTTATCCAATAGAATCTTGAACTGGATGGGTCAAAAACGTTTTATCGAAAAATTAATGGCAGGAGACTCCACAAAAGAAATTTTATATCCTCAATCCACAAAAGAAAATACCGTGACTTTTCAACCAATGGAAAACTACACACCCAACACGTTGAAAACTAATCTTTAATATTTTATATCATGAAAAACTTTTTAAAAATTTCCGTTTTATTATTCGTAGTCCTTTTTACAATTTCCTGTCAAAAGGAAATCACTAACGAAACTCCTGAACGCTCACTTCTTATTCTTGTAAAGGATAAATCATCTTCCATTTCTCAATCAAACGCTGAAAAGCAAATGGAAATTAAACACCTGACCCGTTATTTAAATCAGAACCTGCTTGAGAACACAGATGTAGTAGTAATGGACATTAATAGCCACAGCGATAGTAGAACCAATAGCACTTGGTTTGAGTATAAAGCACCAAAAGTGATAGAGAATAATAGGGTGCAATCTAAAACGCAACAAGAATTAGAACAAACACGCTATCAAACTAAAGTTCGTAAAATACTTAAGGCTACCAAAAAGAAAATTATCAATCAAATGTATAGTTCAGCTACCTCTTCCAATCAAACGGCAATTGTGGAACTTTTACATCCAATTTCAGAGATTCTGAAAAAATATGATAAGGCTTCTATTTGCGTGTACTCAGACCTTATCCAAGAATCAAATTTTAGAGACTTCACAAAAGCAAAATGGGCAATGCCAAGTAAAACGTATGCTACTGATTTAGCTAAAACTGATTTTGAGCGTTTACAACAGCAAAGCTATAAAATAGAACTTTCAAAAGTGACTTCTATTGATGTAGTTACTCCAAATAAGCCTGAGAATGAGCAGTATTATATTATAATGCCATATTACTGGGATATGCTACTTTCTTTAGGAAACTATAATGGAAAAATTAACTGGCAAAAATTGTAATGATGAAGAATTTTAGAAATTATCTATATGAGCTTGGTTTGTCTCACTTACAAGGCGAGCAGCGTAAAGCAATGTATAAGTCTTATAAACGTGAATACCTACGTGAATATATGAAAAACAAACGTAGCTATAATCAAGTTGTTGAGATTTATTTTACTCCAAAACAGTACGAGCGGTTAACTCAAACAGCCCTTACCCAAGGGCTGTCCCGCTCGGGCTATTGTGAGCGGATTGTTCTGCAAGCTATTGGAAAAACTATTTGGATACCTAACACCGAAATTATTTCTGAACTACAAGTATCCATTAGAAAAATTGGAAATAACATCAATCAAATTTCCAAAATTTCCAATTATCAAAAAACAGCTCATTCTCAACTCATGGACGAGGCATTTCAAAGACTTGTTCAGTTAGAGGAACTTGTCCATAAACAACTCGCTCATCCTGAACTTTTTCTAAAATCCTAATTAGAAAAATACAACACACAACTAACTAGTTTTCACTATGCTTATTAAAATTCTTTCAAGGAAAAATAATTCCTTCGGTAAACTCATGAATTATATCAGCAAAGAAGCCGATAGCCAAACCTTGTGCTATAATCTTCCACAAACTGATGAATTGAATATTTTACAACAGGAGTTCATTCAAAACAATGCCTACCGAAGTAAAGGAGCTAAAAATAATATGTACCACCATATTTTGAGTTTTTCATCAAAAGATAAAATGGTTGTCACTCCTGAAATTTTGCATGATGTAGCCTTGTATTATATTAATAAGGCTGGGTTGGAAAATCATTTGGTGTACGGAAGAGTACATAATGACCGAGAGCATATTCATTGGCATCTGATGAGTTCTCAAAATAGTTTTCATAGTAGAAAAGGATTTCGATTGTCAAAATCGGAATTAAAAGCATTGCAAGTGGAAATGGAAGAATATACCAAAGAGCACTACCCACAAATCAAACACAGTTTTGCTTATACAACAAACAAACGAAACTTAACTCTTGGACTGGAAACTTCTAAAGCAGTTATTAAACCCACCGAGCAAGAATTTCAAATCACAAAGCAAGGAAAGACTACCGAGAAAGAAAAAATTATCGCCTATTTAAAAGCAATTGCAAAGCAGAGTAATTCAATACTTGAATTTGAAAATCGTATTACACAAGATTCAAAATATGGATTTTATAGCTACAGAGATAAAATTCACGGAATTATGGATAAAGAACAAAATAAAAAATACAGACTAACCACGCTATTTAAAACTAAAGAACTCGCTACCATCTACCGAATGCTACAATCTAAAGATAAAATAGTTGAACTACAAAAAGAGAAAGAACATTAAATCATAGTATCATGGATGAAATTTGGAAATTATTATTAGGAGAAAAAACACCTGAATACCCAACACTATATGGGAGTTCTCGCTTTATGACCAAAAGGGAACAAGAGGATTTACTTTCGTGTTGGAACAAAGGTATTGTGGTGGATGGGATAAATAGGATAGTTAGAACCAAAACAATTCACGCCTTAATTTTAAGTCCCACAGGTGGGGGTAAGAGCGTGTGGATAGCCAATAATCTGCTTCGCCCTAAAGGAGATAGTTACATTGTAACAGATACTTCGGGAGAGTTATTTGCTCTTACTTCAAAATATTTAGAGAAAAAAGGGTATACCATACTGCATTTCAATCTTTCACAAGATGGTACAAAAGGATTAAAATACAATCCTATGGCATTTATAAAAAGCGATAGTGAGATAGTTCGATTTTCTAAAATAATGATACAAGCACAAGGCTTAGATAAGGGTAATGACCCGTTTTGGCAAATTGCGACTGAGCAACTCTTTTATATCCTTATCAAAACCATTCTGAAAATGGACAACGATAGGCAAAACCTTTCTGCCTTGTCGCATTTGATAGATTTGTGTTCTGCCGATATTGAACAAGCTGAGTCTGTAATGACATCATATATGGATGATGAATTATATGTAAAATTCTCAGCCTTCAAAAATTATTCTGAAAAATTAAGAACCTCTATTCTCGCTACGGCAAGTGCAGTACTGAGTCCGCTTAATGATTCCTATATCAAGGAACTGACCTCGGGTAACGATTTGGATATTTCGCTATTGCGAAATCAAAAAACCATTCTCTATATTCAAAATAGTGAGCGTGACTTGAGTCATACCGCTTTTATTCGTAACCTGCTGCTAAAGGATATTTTTTATAGTCTACTTGCTCCACGTGGTAAAAAACAGAAGCGAGTATTTGCTTTTTTGGACGAGTTCGCCAATGTTTATATTCCTGATTTTACAACACTGATAACCGTTTGTAGAAAATACGATTTGAATCTTATCTGTGCTATTCAGGATTTACAACAATTACAACACAACTATCCCAAAGCAGAAGCAACCATCCTCTCTAACTTTCAAATGAAAATAGTACTTGCAGGACTCAATATTGAATCTACTGAACAGATATCAAGGCTCTTGGGTATGGCAACCATTGTAAATGAAAACAAAGACAATTCTATGACAGGTCGAAGGCTGTTAACTGCTGATGAAATACGAACCTTAAAATCCGAAGAGGGACTCCTTATTTATGCTAATAAACTTCCTATTCGACTCATTATGAAACCTTGGTTTAAAAACTTTTGGATACGCTTACGTCTTGGAATATAAAATCTAATAAAATATATCACAATGGAACTATCAGAACAAACAATTTATATACTTATTAGTTTAGGCATACTCATTATAATTTATCTTATCATCTGTAAAATGCTCAAACCATTGGGAGTACTTCCCAAAGCACTTGCAGAAGCCTTAGAAGGATTATTAATTATTCTTTTTGAGATGTCTGCAACGCTCATTAAATATTTGCTAGTACTTATCAAAAGTACCTTTCCAGTGATTTTTGAACACCTACTAAAATTAATTATTGCTGTTTTTTTGATCGTAATTCGTGTAATTACATGGCTAATTAATGGTCTTGTAAAACTGTTGAACCGTCTTTTTAGGGCTACTCAAGAACCTTCGTAAATCAGCCATTTTGAAGCTAAAATTCTCTTAAAAACATCCAGAAAGACTTTATTTTACAGTACTTAAGTGTTAACTTTCATGAAATATCAACCTCGAAATATAGCCCAAAATACAGCCAAAAATCAGCCCGTTTTTTCTGAAAAAATGATGGCTGAAATTCGGCTAAAATTAATACAGTTAGTAGAGATTGAATACTTAAACCATTCCAAGAAAAAAAAATTATGTAACAAATGAAAAATGTTATTATTTACACCAGAGTAAGTACCGAAGAACAAAAAGAAAAAGGATTTAGTTTGCGTCATCAAAAAGAGCAATTGGAGAATTATTGTAATCAAAATGGCTATACTATTATGGCTCATTTTGAAGAGGACTATTCAGCCAAAAACTTTTCTGCCCGACCTGAATTTCAAAAACTCCTTCGTTTTGCCAAAGCCAATCAAAATAAAGTGGATTCTTTATTATTTTTAAAATGGGATAGATTTTCCAGAAATCTGGAACAAGCAATGCGCATGATTCGAGAGTTAAGAGAAATCGGCATTAGCGTGAATAGTGTGGAGCAGCCTTTGGATTTAAGTCAATCTGACAGTAAGGTTTTATTGGCGGTTTATTTGGTTATACCAGAAATAGAGAACGATAAAAATAGTCTTCGTACCATTGATGGTCTTAGAAAAGCCATGAAAGAAGGTTGTTTTGTAGGAATTGCTCCAAAAGGATATATAAATTGTAGAAATTCAGATGGAAAGTCAACATTAACTTTTGACCCTGTTTTTGGTCCACTTATTCAAAGTGCCATTATGGAATATGCCAAAGGCATTTATAGTGCGGAACAAGTACGGCTTACCTTTTTGAAAAAAGGGTTGAAAATTTCAAGAAATGGATTTTTAGGGATACTTAAAAATCCAACCTATATGGGTAAGATTTATATAAAACCCTACAAAAAAGAAGAAGAAATGATTGTGGAAGGATTGCATCCTTGTTTAGTGAGTCCTGAAGTATTTGAAAAAGTACAACTAATCTTAAAAGGGAAATATAAAGCTCCTGTTAGAACCTTAACTGAAATAGACCAAGCACTTCCCTTACGTGGCTTTTTAGTATGTCCCGAATGTGGAAAATTACTAACAGGGTCAGGAAGTAAAGGAAGAGATGGCAAAAGCACCTATTTCTATTACCATTGTACTCGTTATTGCAAAACCAGACACAAAGCAATTGAAGTCAACGCATTGTTTGAAAGTTTACTCTGTGAGATGAGAATTGAACAGGAACAAGAATCCGTGTATACTTCATTACTTTCGGAGCGTTTCTCCGAGCGTCACCAAGATAAACAAACCCTTATTCAATCCCTGAAACGTGAAGAAGAAAACTTATACAAGCGTTTAGAAATGGCAGAAGACCACTTATTCGAAAAACAAATCGATGCCAGTGCTTTTAACTCCATGAAAACTAGAATCGATAATCGCTTATCAGAAATTAAAATCGAACTCAAAGAAATGGGTGTAAAAGAACGTTTCTTTGAAAAACACCTCAAAGAAGGCATCACTTTTCTTAAAGGGGTAGATACCGTTTACAAGGACAGTTCAACGGAACTCAAAAAGAAAATCGTGCAAACACTCTTCTGTCAAAAATTAGAATACCACCAATGGTATTTTTCAACTCCAACCCTTGAGGAGTCTATAAAAACAATACTCTTCAGAGATAGAAGATTGGAGCGTTTAAGAATTGCGGATAAGAAAAGGAATACTGAAGGAGTAGTTGTTATATAATAATCAAACTCGCTGTTTTTAGTGGTTTATCCATTTATTTAACTGGTTTATAAAGTTTTTCAAAATTAACTTTTCTTTCGCTTTGTTTGGCTTCTTTATGTGATTACTTTCGATGATGTTTGCTTCAAAATTAGTGCCATGAACTATAGCTATATCATCATTGAAGACCAACAAGAATGTGTCTTAAAATTACAGGAAGAATTGAAAAATCATCCTGAATTTATCTGTAAAGGAGTTGCCTCAACCGTTCAAGAAGGTATAAATATTACTTTAAAATTAAAGCCAAATATTATCTTTTTAGATGTTGAATTAAAAAATGAAATTGGTTTTGAAATCATCAAAGAAACCGCTTGTTTTTTTAATGAACCTCCGTTTGTAATTGTGCTTTCTGAAAACGAAAAATATGCCAAAAAGGCCATTAATTATGATGTACTTTTCTATCTAGATAAACCAATAAATCCAACCAAACTGACTATTGCACTAAATAAATTTGTCAAACGTTTTTCGGAACTAAAAAGTCATATTAGTATAAAAGACAGAAATGCCCATTGGCTCATTAAATACAATGATATTTTATTTATTCAAAGTGATGGTTCATATTGTCATGTTAATCGATTAGACAACAAAAAGGTTACTGTAACCAAACCTTTAAAAGAAATCGAAACATTACTGCCAAAAACTTTTTTGCGGGTTCATAAATCCTACATTATTAATATTTCCTACATCGAAAAAATAAATACCACCCAAAAAATTATTAGTCTTCATTACCGAACAGGTCTTTTTGAAATAACTGAAAAAAGCAAAATTCAATTGGATGAAACTTTTACCATTAAAGATACCATTATCGAAATTCCAATTGGAGAAGTATATTTAGAAAGAGTAAAACACACACTTTTAACTTCAAAAAACTTTTGATAACTTTCCTGTTTGTGGCAAGTTTTTACTTGTTCATATTCGTATATTCCGTGTAGAGTAAACAACTCCAATAGTCTGACTTAAAGTCGGTTTATTGTATTAAAATTGCTTTTAAATATTTTTATTATGAGCAATTTCTACAACATTAAAAAACAAAGGTTTATTCTGTTTTTTACACTGCTAATTAGTGGTTTTTTTTATGGGCAAACAGGTTGGGCAGTTGACCCAACATTTAATAAACGAATTGTAAAGACTAGAGATTTTTTCTTTCGTGTAGCTAAAAGAACTGATGGCAGTTTTCTTTTTAACCAAGATACCGATAAATCTAAAATAGGATTATTAAATGCCGATGGTACTGTAAATCCAACTTTTAGTATTGCTACCAATGGTAATATTTTAGCCATATCACAAGCACAAAATTACAAAATGTATATTGGAGGAGATTTTACAAGCTCTGCAAGTGTTTTTGCTCCCAAAATTATCCGCATTAATAATGATGGAACTAGAGATGTTAGTTTTTTACCCGATACTAATGCTCAAAACGTTTATGCGTTACAAGAACAAGATGATGGTAAATTACTTGTTGGGCGTAATGGTTCTATCCAAAGATTAAACTCAGATGGAACAGTTGATACAACATTTGCAACTATTACAACAAACGGAATTGTATATTCATTTTCAATCTTGCCAAGTGGAAAGATTTTAGCAGGTGGTGTATTCACGACAATAAACGGGGTAGCAAAAAACAGAATTGTTTTGCTAAATACTGATGGCACGGTTGATACTAGTTTCGTTGTAGGAGCAGGATTCAATAATGAAGTATATGTCGTAAGAGTGGCTTTTGATGGTTCATTTTATGTAGGTGGCAAGTTTACTACTTTTAAAGGAACAACCATAAACCGTATAGCTAAAATAAGCAATACAGGAACTTTAGACACTACTTTTCATACCAGTAATACAGGTTTTGATAATGATGTTTGGACTATTGAATTTTTAAATGATAACAAACCATTAATTGGAGGGCTATTTACAACTTATAAAGGGGTGCCAAATAATAGCATTATCAAACTCAATTCAGACGGTACGATAGACAATACATTTGACACAGGAACTGCGAATAGCAATGGTGCGATTTATAAAATAATTATTAACTCTCTAAATGATGTGTTCGTTTCAGGGAATTTCCTAAAATATAAAAATACGTATACTAATCAGTCATTCATTGTAAACAATGATGGTACAATCAACAATACCTACCATTTTGATGAACGATTTTGTATGCCTGGTTTTTCTTTTGGAAGAGATGGCTTTACGGAATATCACACTACTCCTTCCTATATAAAAGATTATTCCTACGCAGAACAAAGCGATGGTAAAATATTGCTTTCCGAAGTGTATTATGAAAATAAATTCTATAATTTAATACGCTTAAACGCTGACGGAACAAGAGATAATACTTTTAACTTCACTTCATCATCTCTTCCTTCTGGTTATGTAGCTTGGGAAATCAAAGATATTTTAGTCAGACCAAACGGAAAAATTATCTGTGCTGGACAAATTGGAAAGACCAGTATTTTCGAGGGTTGTTTGCCTTTAAAAGGACTCTTCCAATTAAATGCCGATGGTACGTTAGATACTACCTTTGATACAGGATTCATTTACGAATTAACCGACTCAAATGCTTGTGATTATGGTCAAGTCATAACTATTGCACTTCAAAATGATGGAAAAGTACTTTTACATAGTAACAGAACATTTAATTACAAAGGATTTCAAGCTAATGAGGGATTAATTAGAATTTTAGAAAATGGGAATATTGACATTTCATTTCAAAATATTGCTGGTAGTTTTGATTCCTACAATGTAGAAATTCTACCATTACCTAACAATAAAATACTAGTTTACCATAACTATAAGACAAATAATGGCTATGGCACAAATCCAAATTCCCGAAAATATGGAATCGTTATTTTAAATGAAGATGGTACTTTAAACAATCGTTTTGAGAATTTTAACCTAGGCTATTCAAATACAAGTTGGATGTACAGCCCATTTATTACTAAAATAAAAATTATAGACAATAATCTGATGGTATGCGGTTCATTTGATAGCCTTAATGGAGTTGATACACGAGGAGCGGTTTATGTAGATTTTAACGGAAATCCAATAACTTATTTCTCAAGTCTATTAAATAACCCGAATTCCTTTAACGGTGCAGTTTATGAAGTGGAAAAATTAAACAACAAATACTATTTTACAACTGTTAATGATGTTGGAACATTAAACGGAGATTTATCTGTTAATGGACGAGACCCAAATCAAGATTATGTGAATTTTGATTATAATATTATTTCGTCAAATCTTAATGGTTCTATCAATACAGCATTTTCTCCTATCACTATTTCAGCATATAAAAGGTTTTTTGTTGATGCTCATTATGTAAATTACCCTCAATATTCTTATTACTATACAAGTCCAAATAATTTATTTTTAAAGGCAAAATCAACAAATATGCTAACTATTTTTGGAACCTATACATCTCTAAATAACGAAAGTCGTTTTGGTTTGTCAAGAATTATCATAGATAATTCTCTTTCTTCCAATGATTATACAAGTATGGAAGAAAATATTAAAATCTACCCGAACCCAACCCACGACATCATAAATATATCAACTCAAAATGAAATCATTACCCAAACCAATGTATATGATATGTTTGGTCGTTTGTTGATGTCTAAAAAGGCTACAAGTGAAAACGAAAAAATTAGCATTCAAGATTTACCCAATGCAATCTATCTAATTGAAGTAAAAACGAATAATGGTAATAAAACAATGAAAATTATCAAACAATAATTTTAGAATATAGATGCTGAAAAGAGCGGAAAATTTTCCGCTCT
>NZ_DQDX01000058.1:0-476 GCF_003525665.1 Flavobacterium sp. | reverse complement strand
CGGAAAATTTTCCGCTCTTTTCTGTTTTAGTAGCATATAATTTTCCATGGAAATGTAAATTAATCATTACAGTTTTTTGATTCCTTGATTAATAAAATGTTTTCCATTACAAAAACATAATCTTGCAAATACTCCTTCTCAGATTTTTCATCAAACAAATATCCTCTTTTAATAAAATGATAAGACACAACTATAAATATTTGAATAAGAAATAAACCAATGAAGAATTTTAAGTAAAACTCAAAATTTTTTCCTAAATCATCTTTAAACTTATCGGCAAAAAAGCCTATTAGGAAACCTGATAAAGTTGCACCAAAATAACCCGCAGTTTTTTCAAAAGCTATAAACGGGTCTTCAAAATTATTTTTTAACTGATTATTAGCAATTTCAATTAATTTAGTAATAATGGAACTGTCGATTTTATCATATTCCTTGTGGATTTTCTTTAATCTTAGTACTTCTAATTCTTTACTTTT
>NZ_DQDX01000127.1:5495-6124 GCF_003525665.1 Flavobacterium sp. | reverse complement strand
ATGTAGAATTATGAATAAGTTAATTACTAATAGAAATTTGACAATTATAAATTTTGTAATTGTTTCTTATTTTATCCTTATTTACTTAATTAATTTTTACAAAATAGATTTTGTTTTAGTTGAAGTTTTTAGAGAACTACTCACAATACCTTTCTTACTTGCACAAATAGTATTTTTAATTACCGGAATAATTTTTTTAATTAATAATAAAAAGAGTTTCATAACTATAATTAGTCTTTTAGCACTAACTCTATGTACATTCATTACAATTAGTAGTTTCTTTTAAAATTGAAACGAGATTGCCATACAAGTAAAATTAATTCTATACTCAAAAATCTGAAAACCGAAAACTCGTAACTCGAACCTTTTTTTTCACATCATCCCAACCTTTTTATAAAAAAAGTACTCTATACAATTGAGCATGAACTTCAAAGGATGTAATAGATTATGAAGAAAATTATAATAGTTGTATTTTTATCAATGATTTACGGTTGTAAAACTAAAAGTTTTGAAACCAAAAAACTTGTCTGTTTATCAGAGGTTTATAAAAAAGCATATGATTTAGAACTTATCGAAAAAGACCCGATTGTAGTTATAGATGAAAAAATATATAGTTTACTTTCCAAAGT
>NZ_DQDX01000127.1:0-5350 GCF_003525665.1 Flavobacterium sp. | reverse complement strand
AAAATATCAATATTTCATCAATAAATGTGATTCCAAAAAACAATGCTCATTTGAAAGAATACTTTGGTGAAGATTCGAACAGAGGAATTATATCAATTAAAAATAATCATAAATTAATATGTGATGGAAGAACTAGAAAATCAATATTCATCTGTGATAATAAGTTAACTTCACTAGAAGGAATGATAAGTAATGCAAATTCTAAATATTATGTAGTTGGCTCTTTTAGTAATGCATTAGACGAAAAAAATATTGATACAGAAATAATAATATTGACTACTGATAAGGTTCTGAGAAATAAAATAATTAAAAATAAAAAATAGATCTTCCCAACCTTTTTATAAAAAATGTACTCTATACATTAAAGACCTTACTTGTGATAAACGAAAACATATTAATTAACTGCCGAAAAATGCAACGCGAAGCGCAACGACACGTGTACGAATACATGTCGCCTAAGTTGTATCGCACCTGCAAACGGTATTTAAAAAAGGAAGAAGAAATTGAAGAAGTATTGGCCGATGCGTTCTATACTATTTTTACAAAAATGGAACAACTCAAAGAACTCGGCGCTTTTGAAGCTTGGGCAAGAAAAATAACGGTAAATCAATGCCTTCATCAATTAAAAAGAAATATAAATTTCAACATATATATTGAGGAAGCGAGTATTCAATTGCAACCAGAAACGTTGCCAGAAACCAATCTTGAAGAAGAAGATTTGCTCAATTTACTTAATTTTATTCCTGACGGATGCAAAACAATTTTTAATTTATTTGTGATTGAAGGTTATGGACACAAAGAAATTTCAGAAATGTTGAAGATATCAGAAGGAACATCAAAATCACAATTGAATGTGGCTAAAACCAAATTAAAAGAATTAGTCAACAATCATTATTATCAAAAATCGAATTAATCATGGACAATAAAGATACGTTGTTTAACAAAATAAAATCGGCTGCGGAAAATGCAGAAAACCAAGATTTTCCAGGAATGGAAAAAGTTTGGTCGCGTATTGATGCAAAACTCGACACCAAAGTAGAAAAGAAACACAACAACAATTGGAAAAAATTAATGATTGCCGCTTCAATCTTACTAGTTGTTTCTATTGGCTATCAATTTATGAAATCGGATGAAGTTGTAGTTGTTCCACAAAACGAAGTTGTAACAAAAGATTCAATCAAACCGATAATTGAAAGTACTTTAGAAAACCAAAATGCACTAGTTCAAAGCGACGAAATTAATCCGAGTATAAAAGAAAACGCTGCAGAAATTCTTGAAGAACAAATAAAAAAGCCAAATACTGTTGCAACAGCAGAATCTGTTGAAGAAACAAAAAAATCTGAAAATGGTTATTTAGAAGTAAGTAAAGATTTAATTCCAGAATCTGCACCAAGTAAAAGTTATTTAAATCCTGCTTCCTCAAATAATTCTGGAACTTGGATGGGAAGTCCAAAATTTGAATCGCGCGGTGTTGAGTATAAAGAAGCCCAAAAATCTTCTGAAATTGAAAAAATGATTAAAGATGCAGCTGCAAAGAAAGAATTAAAACCAAAAAAATTAGATCCAATAGTAATTGTCGATGATAAATTAACCGATAAGAAATTTTCAGATTTACCGGATAACGACATTGATGTTATAGTAGAATTAAAAGAACCATTATACATTATCAACGGAATTGAGTACACCGAGTTAGAAATGTTTGGACCAAAGCCTACAAGTCCATATTCGCCTTTGAACAAGCAAGAAATAGAATCATTCACTGTGTTACAACCCGAAAAAGCGACCTCAATTTATGGTGAAAAAGGTAAAAAAGGCGTTGTAATTGTAACCACAAAAAACGGAAAACCATCCGTTAAAAAGAAGAACTAAAAAACACATAACCTCTTAAAAATCAATATTATGAAAAATTTAAAGCCATTTTCATTAGCCATTACTATGCTTATTTCTTTCCTAAGTTTTGGACAAAATTCAAGCAAAACAGTACAAGAAAATCAAAACAAAAAATCAAAGGTTTTAACCAATCGAAATGAACTCCTTAATGATGCCAATGTTGTAGGCGCAATGGGCATAGTAAAGAAAAAAGACGCACAAACTTATTCCACTCAAATTGTGAAATCGAAAGAATTGACACAATGCGCTAATCCAAACATTGCTCAGAGTTTGATAGGAAAAGTTTCTGGATTACAAATAAACACAACAGATAATAGCGTTAATCCAACTTCACGAATCATTATAAGAGGTAATCGCTCGATTTCAGGCAACAATGAAGCTTTAATCGTAATCGATAATGTAATTTCTACAACTGACATTTTTACAGCATTAGCTCCAGAAACTGTAGATTCGATATATGTTATTAAAGGAGTTCAAGGTGCAGCACTTTATGGAGCTAACGGAGCTAACGGTGTTATTATGGTTAGAACTAAAGAAGAATGTGATGAAGATAATTTGACCATGGAAAACGAATCAATTATTGAAAATGCTCCTAAAGTAGTTGTAAACTATACCAAATAGAAACATTTCTAAAAGCTATCCTTGCAAGAAAAAATCACAGCAAAATTTAGCAAAAAACTTTAGGATTACTACTTTATTATTTTTCCGAAAGCGCCTGATTGCTCCGATTAATCCTATTGCAATAAAAAAACATAAATCTTAAAAATCAATATTATGAAATCGCCATTAACAACAAGTTTGCGCAAGCAAACACCAATAAATAAAAAGGCGATACCATATATGACCGTTAACAAATCAAATTTTACATATATGAAAAATTTAAAGACATTTTCATTAGCCATTACTATGCTTATTTCTTTCCTAAGTTTTGGACAAGAAAAAACAATTACAGGAGTAGTTTCTGATGCAGGCGGAACACTTCCAGGAGCTAACGTAGTAGTAAAAGGAACAACTCGTGGCGTCGCTACAGACATTGACGGTAAATATTCAATTAAAGCATCTGTTGGAGAAACTTTGGTTTATAGCTTTATTGGATTGGAAGATCAATCAAAAGTGGTTGGTGCAAATAATGTTATTAATGTTAAATTACAATCTAGTAAAAAGGTATTAGATGAAGTCTTGGTAACTGGTTCAATGGGCATATCTAAAAGAAGAAAAGTTAAAACAAATCCTCAAGAACTAACTCAATCGGCAAATCCAAATGGTTATGTAGGAAAAGCTTTTATTGATGAAAACGCAAGACCTTTGTCGGCTCCAAGTTCTCTTGTTGGAAAGGTATCCGGACTTCAAATAAACAACACCAATAATGGAACAAAACCAACTACAAGAATCGTGCTTAGAGGTAACAGAAGCGTTACTGGCAACAACGAGGCTTTGATTGTAATTGATTACAAAATTGCAACGATGGATGAATTCCAAAAATTAGAACCCGAATTTATTGATCAGGTAAATGTTATAAAAGGAGCGCAAGGTGCGGCACTTTATGGAGTAAATGGAGCAAACGGCGTTATTGTGGTTAAAACCAAATTAGAAACTGACGAAAAAAATCCAATTGTACAAAAAAAACCAATTATTAAAGATATTCCGAAAGTAGCTGTAAACTATGAAGATTATGAATCTTTTGTAGAAAATGTTTTCGAAAGCCCGAAATCTTCGCCTCTTTCTACATTCTCGATTGACGTTGATAATGCTTCTTACACCAATGTTCGTAGGTTTATAAACAACGGACAAAAAGTTCCAAAAGATGCTGTAAGAGTTGAAGAAATGGTTAACTTTTTCAAATACAAATACCCACAACCTGTTAGAGATAATCCATTTTCAATCAATACAGAGTACAGCGATTGTCCTTGGAATTCTGACAATAAATTGGTTCGAATTGGCTTGCAAGGAAAAACTATTGAATCTAAAAACTTACCGGCATCCAATTTAGTATTTCTAATTGATGTTTCTGGCTCGATGAGTGACGAAAATAAGTTACCGCTTTTAAAACAATCTTTAAAAGTTCTTGTAAACCAATTACGCAAAGAAGATAAAGTTGCCATTGTGGTTTATGCTGGTGCAGCAGGATTGGTTTTACCATCAACATCTGGAGATCAAAAAAACACAATAATTGATGCATTAGAAAAATTACAATCTGGAGGAAGCACTGCTGGTGGCGCCGGAATTCAATTAGCCTACAAAACAGCAGAAGAAAACTATATAAAAGAAGGAAACAATAGAGTCATTCTTGCAACCGATGGCGATTTTAATGTTGGCGCTTCTTCTGATAATGACATGCAACGAATGATTGAAGAAAAAAGAAAATCGGGCGTTTTCTTAACTTGTTTGGGTTACGGAATGGGAAATTATAAAGACAGCAAACTAGAAACTTTAGCCGATAAAGGAAATGGAAATTACGCCTACATCGACAACATTCAAGAAGCCAATCGTTTCTTGGGTAAAGAATTTAAAGGATCGATGTTTGCCATTGCAAAAGATGTGAAAATTCAAATTGAGTTCAATCCTGCTCATGTTCAAGCTTATAGATTAATTGGATATGAAAACAGAAAATTGCGTGCAGAAGATTTTAAAAATGATGCCATCGATGCAGGAGAATTAGGAAGCGGACACACCGTAACTGCATTGTACGAAATCATTCCGAGAAATGTAAAAAGTGAATTATTTGAAGAACCTACAGATTTAAAATACACCATTGTTGCTGAACCGATTGAGAAAATTTCGAACCCTGAATTAGCAACCATAAAATTTAGATATAAAAAACCAGATGGCGATAAAAGTATAGAAATGGCAAGTATAATTTCTAATAAATCTGTGAAACTAGAAGAATCATCTGCCGATTTCAAATTTAGTTCGTCTGTAGCTTGGTTAGGTTTGAAATTGCGAGATTCTAAATTAGTAATCAATAAATCACAAGAAGATATTTTAGCACTAGCAACCGAAGGAGTTGTAAATGACACCGATGGATACAGAGCAGAATTTTTAAGATTAGTGGAAAACGTAAGATAAAGTTCAGATGAAAAAAATACTAACACTTCTATTCCTATTTTCACTTCATATCTATTCGCAAGAAATCATGAATGAAGCAGAATTAACAACTTTCTTGAATACAAATATTAGCGGAACGGAAATTAGAATAGAAAAAGAATTTATGCATGTAAAATATAATACCCATTTATTTTCTGATCTATTTTCTAACAAAGTCAATGCAATTGAACAATTACATTCGTTTGATTTAAGTAAGATAATCTACTATAGAACCAAAGAAAACAGTGATAAAATTTACTTAGAATTCATTTTTAGAAATAAAGAAGAAAAAAAAAAAAATGTTTTTAAAAAAAAAAAAAAAAAAAAAAATATAAAAAAAAAATATTTTTAAATATAAAATAAAAAAAAAAAGAAA
>NZ_DQDX01000157.1 GCF_003525665.1 Flavobacterium sp. | reverse complement strand
CATAAATGGCTAATAAAGTATTTTTACTATTCTCTTTTCTGATTATTTTTAATTTAAATAGTTATTCTCAAACGTTAAAAAAAACACTGAAAACCAATTTTAGTGCCGAAAAAATAACTATTGATGGAAAATTTGATGAAGAAGTATGGAAAACTGCTGAGATAGCAACAGACTTTATAATGATTGCACCCAATAATGGTGATCCAGAAAAATATAATAGACGATCAGAAGTTAAAATCGTTTATGATAATGAAGCTATTTATGTTGCTGCTACAATGTACGACGACGAACCTAAAAAAATTTTAAGGGAGCTTACAGCAAGAGATGAATTTGGATCTGCTGACCATTTTGGAATATTTTTCAACGGTTATAATGATGGTCAACAAGAGTTTCGTTTTTATGTGAGCGCTGCTGGTGTTCAACAAGATTGTGTATACACAGAAGCTAATGGAGAAGATTTTAGTTTGAATTCTATTTGGGACAGTAAAACAAGTATTACAGATTACGGATGGACTATAGAATTAAAGATTCCTTATGCCGCGCTTCGTTTTTCTGATGAAAAAAAACAAACTTGGGGATTAAATATGTATCGAGAGGTATATAGAGATCGTTTTCAATATACTTGGAATTTAATTGACATTAATTTACAAACAGAAGCCAATCAGGCAGGAATTCTTGAAGGTATTGAAAACATTAAAACTCCTACTCGATTATTTTTAATTCCATACACTTCTTATTATTTAAGTGGAAATGATGCCAACAAAACCAAAGGTGAATTTAAAGGAGGACTAGACGTAAAATATGGAATCAATGATGCTTTTACGCTAGATGCAATTCTTGTGCCCGATTTTGGTCAAGCTGCTTTTGACAGAGTAGAACTTAACCTTGGACCATTCGAACAACAATTTGCAGAAAATAGACCCTTTTTTACAGAAGGAACTGATTTATTTAACAAAGGAAATCTATTTTATTCGAGAAGAATTGGAGGCGAACCATCGGTACAACCAACATTATCATCTGACGAAGATTTTATCGAATATCCATCGACAGTAAGTTTATTAAATGCTTTAAAAGTATCAGGTAGAACCAAAGGCGGATTAGGTATTGGGATTCTAAATGCTGTCACAGAAAAAACAGATGCAGTTATAAGAAATACTATCACAGGAGAAACAAGAAATGAACTTATAGAACCCTTAGCAAACTTCAACCTTTTTGTATTAGACCAACGTTTTAGGCAAAACTCTTCTGTTTCATTTATCAATACCAATGTTACAAGAAATGGCGAATATAGAGATGCGAATGTATCTGCAATAATATATGATTTAAATACAAAGAAAAATACCTTTAATTTATCTGGTGATTATAAATTTAGCCATGTAAACGATTACCTTCTCGATAATAGAAATGGTTACAACACCTCAATAAATTTAGGAAAAACAAAAGGTCAATATCGCTACAGCGTTGGTAGCCAGTATGTTTCAAACGAATGGGATAACAACGATTTAGGAATCAACTTTCAAACCAATTATCATGCTGTTTATGGTAATGCCAGTTATAGAATAATAAAACCTACAAAGACATTTAATACCTTAAATGTACAATTAAATTTATATTCAGAATTTAACAACACAACGGGTAGTGTTCAAGAATCTAGTGCTAATTTAAATTTTAATTCTACCAATAAACGAAATGATTATCATGGATTTGGTTTAAACGCAAGACCAACTGCAGTTTACGATTATTATGAACCTCGTTCGGCAGATAATAGTAAATTCTTAATCGTTCCAAAAAGATTTGGCGGAAATTACTTTTTCTCGTCAAATTATGCCAAAAAATTTGCGTTAGATTTTAGTCCGTCAATATCTTTTTTTGACGAAAAAGACCGACTAAACTTTAATTTACTTGTAAGTCCAAGATATCGATTTTCAGATAAGTTACTTCTTGTGTACAGTTCAAGATTTTCAAGACAAGTAAACGATATTGGATGGATAGATTTCGATAATTCAGACAATACAATACTGGCAAAACGCAATAGAAATACCTATACTAATACACTGTCAGGAAAATATGCAATCAATGATTTGATAACTTTTAATCTTTCTATTCGTCATTATTGGAGTTACGCAATTAATAATGAGATACTAACTCTTCAAGACAACGGCACTCTAGAAACCAATACAAATTATAACATAAATAAAAACTCCAATTTTAATACTTGGAATATGGATTTATCCTTTTCTTGGTGGTTTGCTCCTGGTAGTCAAATGTCAATATTATATCGAAATAACTCTTCCCTATTTGCTAGAGAATTTAATAAAGAAATTGGTAGCAATTTTAGAGATGCCGTTAATCAAGAAAATCTCAATCATATTTTATCTGTTAGTATTCGCTATTTTATTGATTACAACTCTGCTAAAAACTGGTTTTCTAAGAGAAAATAAATCAAAAAACACTAAATCGATTTCGCAATTTTCATTTAAATAACCAATCACTTTTCATTTGATTTTTTTGCAAATGCTTATCTTTGTGTAAAACATAATCACAATGAACAAAAAAGTAATTCTGATGATTCTTGATGGTTGGGGAAAATCTCCAGATCCAAGAGTTTCAGCCATAGACAATGCCAACGTTCCTTTTATAAACAGTTTATACACCAAATATCCGAGCGCACAATTACGAACCGATGGTTTAAACGTAGGTTTACCAGAAGGTCAAATGGGTAACTCCGAAGTTGGTCACATGAATCTTGGCGCAGGACGAATAGTCTACCAAGATTTGGCTCGAATAAATCTAGCTGTAGAGCACAAAACTGTAAATCAAGAAAAACCGCTACTTGATGCTTTTCAATATGCATTAGAAAACAATAAAAAAGTACACTTTTTAGGATTAGTTTCTAATGGTGGCGTTCATTCGCATACATCGCATTTGTACGGATTATTAGAAGCCGCAGAACAATACGGTTTGGAAAAAGTCTTCGTTCATGCTTTTACCGATGGTCGTGATGTAGATCCAAAATCGGCAGTTTTAGACATCGCCAACTTACAAGAATATGTACAAAATTCTCATGCAAAAATCGCTACAGTAATAGGACGATACTATTCAATGGATAGAGATAGACGTTGGGAACGCGTGAAACTAGCTTATGATTTATTAGTAAATTCTGTTGGAAAACACACAACAAATATTGTTGAAAGCATCCAACAAAGCTATGACGAAAATGTAACCGATGAATTCATTCAGCCATTAGTTATGGTCGATGAAAATAACGAACCTTTAGCAAAAATTGAAAACGATGACGTAGTTATATTCTTCAATTTTAGAACTGATAGAGGTCGTGAATTAACCGAAGTGCTGTCGCAAAATGATTGTCATGAATTCAATATGCATAAACTCAATTTGTATTATGTTACCATGACCAATTATGACGATACTTACAAAAATGTTCATGTAATTTACGACAAAGACAACATTACAGAAACACTTGGAGAAGTTTTAGAGAAAGCTGGTAAAAAACAAATTAGAATTGCCGAAACCGAGAAATATCCTCACGTAACGTTCTTCTTTTCTGGCGGAAGAGAAGTTCCGTTTGAAGGCGAAACTCGAATTTTAAGAAACTCACCAAAAGTTGCCACCTACGATTTACAACCAGAAATGAGCGCTTTTGAACTGAAAGATGCCTTGGTTCCTGAATTGTACAAAGGCGAAGTAGATTTTGTTTGTTTGAATTTTGCCAATGGCGATATGGTTGGACATACAGGTGTAATGTCGGCAGCAATAAAAGCATGCGAAGCAGTTGATGCTTGTGTGAAAGAAGTTGTTGAAGCTGCTTTAGAAAACAATTACACCACAATAATAATTGCCGATCACGGAAATTGTGAAACAATGATTAATCCTGATGGTTCACCAAATACTGCGCATACAACGAATCCGGTGCCAATTATTCTAGTTGATAAGGATTTGAAAACAATTCATGACGGAGTTCTTGGCGACATCGCTCCTACTATTCTAGAATTAATGGGAATTGAAAAACCTAATGTAATGACTTGTAAATCTTTGTTATAATGAAATATTTATTGCTATCAATCGTACTAATTTCAACAAGTTGTTCAATTTCTTCAACATCAAAAGGAAAAGACGGAACTCCAGGTAAATCAGGAACAAATGCAAATCAATCGCAAAATGGCAAAAAAGGAGAAGATGGAAAAAAAGGCACTGATAAATCTGCTACGATAGGCATAAAAGTATAAAAAACTAATCCCGATTTCTTTCGGGATTTTTTTTGCGAAGTTTATAAATAAAAGTTAAAATTTCATAATCAATAGTAATACTATTATTTTTGTTTATATTTGTATCAATATAAAATGTAAAACTTTTAAATTTTAAAATCATGAAAAAACTTGTATTTATTGGTTTATCTTGTATTGCAGTAGTAATGAGTTCATGCAATCAAAAAGAAAAGAAAGAAGAACAAGCAAATGCTGTTCCAGTTCAAAACAAAGAAGTAAAAAAAGTTATTGATGAACTCGGATTGATTTATGTTGAAGAAGGCGCGCAAACCATCATTACCTATGATGAAGTAAACAAAGCCCAACAAGATTGGTGTGATGCACTTGTAAAAATTGGAAAACTAAAAGAAGAAGGTGGCGATTACAAAGCGTTTGCAGAGCAAGTTCTATCTGACGCTTATAATTATGATAATGGTAAAGTTTTTTTCAAACCAACATTAGCTTATGGTGATCAAACCTTCAGAAATGACAAAAAAGGCGCATTAGCTTACTTCATTGGAGGTGATGCCGATTATCCAAACGACAAAGGATTTGCACTTACACCTTGGGTAAAAGCGAGATATGACAATGCCGGAAAAAATAATGAAGGAATCCAAATTTATGGTTCAATTGCAATAACTATGGGAAATGTTTGGGTAACCGATAAAAATGGTAATGAAGTAATGGTCGATAAAACTTGGGTTTTCAAAAAAGGAAAAGACGGCAAGTTGAGAATTATAGTACACAAATCGTCACTACCTTTTTCTCCAACAAAATAACTTATATTGCGGGCTGATTCTGTATTGAGTCAGCCCAATATTTAAAATACTATGAAACAAAAATACCTTCTATTTACAGCTATTCTATTTATTTCGATAAGTAATTCTTACAGTCAAAATACTCGTAAAAACGAACGAAATGATATTGGTTGGTACAACTATTTTGGCACTTTTAAATTGAATAATAAATACAGTATTCACAGTGAATATCAACTTCGTAGAGATAATTTTATTACAGACAAACAACAAGGTTTACTTCGTCTTGGCTTAAATTATCAGCTCAATCCAAAGGTACAATTTAGATTAGGATATGCTTGGATAGAAACCTATCCTTATGGCGAAACACCAATTAACGGAATGGGAAAAGATTTTACAGAACATCGTGCTTTTCAAATGGTAACATTAACCGATAAAATTTCGAAAGTAGATATTTCACATCGATTTATGCTAGAACAACGATGGGTTGGCAGGTATTCTAATGCAAGTTTATCAACCGAAGATGAATTTCCTTTATTGAACCGATTTCGATATATGATTAGAGTTCAAATACCATTAAAAGGTGACAAAATTGAAAATAAAACACCCTACATTGCAGCCTATGACGAACTTTTTATTGGATTTGGAAAAAATGTAAATGAAAATATTTTTGATCAAAATAGAATTGGATTGGTGCTAGGCTATCGATTTAACAACACACTTCGCATTGAAGCAGGTTATTTAAATCAAACACTTCAACTGGGACGAGAAGTGACCAATCAAAATGTTTTTCAGAGCAATAACGGATTTATTATCAACACCAACTTCAGCTTTGATTTATCTAAAAAAGAAAATAAATAAACGATGAAAACATTGGATGTTCAAATCATTGAAACAGTAATTGTAGTTTTCGCTTATATAGTTTCGTACTTTATAACAAAGATTACAATAAACAATTTTTTAAAAAACACCCAACTACAAAGAGGTAGAAGAAAAATAATGATTAAAGCGTTTAATCTAATTTTCTTACTCGCTGCTGTTTTACTTATTGGAGCCATTTGGGGATTAAAACAAAATCAAATTGCACTTTTTGCCAGCACCATACTAACTGCTTTGGGAATTGCTTTTTTTGCTCAATGGTCATTATTATCTAACATTACCTCCAGTATTATTCTCTTTTTTAATCATCCATTAAAAATTGGTGACACTATAGAAATACTAGACAAAGAGTACTCTTTTGAAGGAGAAATTACAGATTTAACCTATTTCTTTCTTCATTTAAAATTAAAAAATGGAAAAATCATTACCATACCCAATTCGTTACTTTTACAAAAATCAATAGCCATCACTCAAAATAAATAAGTTAAAAAAAAATTAAAAATAGTAGTAAAACATAAATTATTAATAGTAATACTATTATATTTGCAACTGATTTGATTTTAACATTAAAAACAATCATCATGAAAAAAATAGTTCAACTTTCGGCTTTGCTTTTTTTCTTTACGTCATTAAGTTTCGCACAAATTAATGATAAAGAAAAAGAATATACTTCTATGAGAGAGGCGCTGATAAACCCAGAAAAAGTATATCGCTTAAACCTTAGCAATCAAGACATTTCACTTTCTAGCGAACAATGGTCTCAATTTGTAAACTTAGAATATCTTAATTTGAAAAACGATCATCTAAGAGAAATTCCTCTTGGTATAACAAAAATTAAATCACTAAAAACAATTGATTTAAGTGGAAACGATTTTTCTAAATTGCCAGACGCTTTTTCTAATTTAGTCAACTTGGAAGAGATCTATTTGAATGATGAAAAGAACATGAATCTTCCTAAAACGCTTTCAATATTATCTAATCTCCCAAAATTAAAAACGTTGCATCTTGAGAATGATAATTTATCGAAATTGCCAAGTGAAATTTTATTGTTTAAAAACTTAGAAAACCTGTACCTAAATCAAAATAATTTCAAAAAAATCCCTGAAATTCAAACGCTAGACCATTTGAAATACCTTGATTTAAGAGACAATAAAATCAATCCTGAATTACAAGATATGAAAAACCTAAACTTCGGATTTAAAATAAACTTCTAAAAATACAATCATGATAGATGCTTTAATACCTTTACTTTCCTTAATTGCATTAGAAGTAATTCTAGGAATTGACAACATCATTTTCATTTCGATACTTGCCGATAAGCTTCCAGAAAGTCAGAGAAACAAACTCCGTTTTTGGGGAATTGGTCTAGCAATGGTAATGCGATTGGCCTTACTTGCTTTTATTTCATGGATTTTAAAACTTGATAAAACGTTATTCTCACTTTTTGAAATTGACTTCACCGGAAAAGGATTAATTCTAATTTTAGGAGGATTATTTTTAATCTACAAAAGCACCAAAGAAATTTATCACAAGACCGAAATTGCTAATTCACACGAAGCCGAACTTCCAAAAAAAGGGAATTTTAGCAAACTTTTGGGTGAAGTAATTCTGTTAGATTTAGTTTTTTCAGTAGATTCAATTATCACCGCAGTTGGTATGGTTGATGAGCTTTGGGTAATGTATACTGCTGTAATTGTAACCGTAATCATTATGTTATTTGCCTCAAAACCAATCAGCGGATTTATATCTAAACATCCATCGTTTAAAGTTTTAGCACTTTGTTTTTTAATGATGATTGGAGTTTCACTTATTGCAGAAGGCTTCCACTTTGAAATACCTAAAGGATACATCTATTTTTCAATGGCATTTGCCTTTTTAGTAGATGTAATCCAAATGAAAACGATTCCGAATACTACTAAAAAAGATTAATATTATGCAAAATATACTTTCAAATATCATCATTTCTGTCAACGACAAATTGTACGTAAAAAACCCTGAAACATCAGAATTGGGCAAAAAGATTATAGAACAAAGTATTCTACTAATTGACGAAATCGGATTTGAAAACTTTACTTTCAAAAAATTAGGAGAAAGAATCAGCTCCAACGAAAGTTCTATTTATCGTTATTTTGAGAGCAAACACAAATTAATGTTATATCTTTCCTCATGGTATTGGGGTTGGATTGAATACAAATTAGCATTTGCCACAACCAACGTTTCCAATCCGATGGAACGATTAAAAAAAGGCATCACGATTGTTACAGAAAAAGTAGAAGACGATTCCACAACGTTACATATTAACGAATCTGTTTTAAATAAAATAATCATACAAGAATTCACTAAAACCTTACTTACCAAAGAAGTAGATGAAGAAAACAAAGAAGGTTTTTTTCTAGTTTACAAAAGAGTAATCAATAGAATTATTGAAATGATTAACGAAGTAAATCCGCAATATGCTTTTGCCAAAAGTTTAGCATCGTCTATTGTAGAAGGCGCATTGCACCAGCACTTTTTGAAAGATCATTTAAAAACGATTACTAATTGTAACGAAAACGTTTCTCCAACAGATTTTTATATCAATCTAATTGAAAACACATTAAGATAATCATGAATCAATCACCTTTACAACGTTATTTTAATTTATTAAAACTAGACAAGAGAGATATTTCTCAAATAGTTTTCTATGCTGTTTTTGCAGGATTAGTAAGTTTATCATTACCATTAGGAATTCAAGCTATTATAAACTTAATTCAAGCAGGACAAGTAAGTGTATCATGGGTTGTACTCGTAGTAATTGTGGTAATTGGTGTAGCCTTAGTTGGAATATTATCCTTAATGCAACTACGAATTACAGAAAACTTACAACAAAAAATATTTGTTCGTTCCTCTTTCGAATTTAGTTATCGTTTGCCTAAAATTAAATTTGAAGAACTATACAACCAATATCCACCAGAATTAGCCAATCGATTTTTTGATACTATTTCGATTCAAAAAGGAACTTCAAAATTACTAATCGATTTTTCTACTGCACTTTTACAAATCCTTTTCGGAATAATTCTGCTATCGTTATATCATCCATTCTTTATTTTCTTCGGAGTTTTACTAATTGTGTTACTCTATTCTATATTTAAATTCTCCTACAATTCAGGACTTGCTTCAAGTTTGAAAGAGTCAAAATACAAGTATAAAGTTGCAAGTTGGTTGCAAGAAATTGCAAGAAATAATTTCAGTTTTAGAAAACAAGACAACTTTGATTTTGCTTTAAACAAAAACAATATCCTAGTAGATGAATATTTAAATTATAGAGAAAAACATTTTAAAGTAATCAAAAGACAATTTTCACAACTTATTGTCTTCAAGGTAGTAATAACAGCAGCTTTATTATTAATTGGCGGTTATTTGGTTTTAAATCAAAAAATGAATATCGGTCAATTCGTAGCTGCAGAAATCATTATTTTGTTAGTTCTTAACTCGGTTGAAAAATTAATTGTAGGATTAGAAAGTCTTTATGATGTGTTAACTTCGGTAGAAAAAATTGGTCAAATTGTAGATTTAAATATTGAAGAACCTCAGTCTAAAAATCAAGATTATTGTTTTACCAATATCACTTTAGAAACTGAAAACCTTCGATTCAAATTTCCAGATTCTATGGATGATGTTCTAGATAAAATAACTTTAAAAATTGATCAAGCCGAAAAAATTTACCTTGAAGGCGATAATGGATCCGGGAAAACAACACTTTTGCGAATACTGTCGGGTTCAATGCAAACAACTTCGGGTTCCTTTTTTATAAATGACGATACCTATCGCAAAATTGACTTAGCACAATACCGCTCGCAAATTGGAACTATCACTCAAGGCGAAACACCATTTGAAGGAACTATTTTAGAAAACATAACGTTCAACAATCCATTAGTTTCGCATGAAGACATAAAATGGGCGATTGAAAGTGTAAAATTAGGAACGTTTATCAAAACATTAAAAGACGGATTAGACACTAAAATTTTTCCAGACGGACGACAGCTATCGTCTTCCAATGCACAAAAAATTCTATTAGCTAGAAGCATTGTGAGTAAACCTAAAATCCTGTTCTTTGAAGATCCTTTAGACAAAATGGATGCAGAAGCAACCAAAGAAATCATCGATTTTATTACAGATGCCAAAAACAAATGGACCGTAATTGTCTCTTCTAAAAATGAGTATTGGAAACAAAGATGCTCTAGAAGAATCAAAATGAAAGACGGAAAAATAATTGCTGACACAAAACAATAATTGCCATGCTGAATATTTCTAAAAAAAATCCGATAACCGAAAAAATTGATCAATACAGTACTATAAGAAGTCTTGCCAACAGACCTCATTACAAGATATTGAACAAAATAATCCTTTATGTTTCCTTACTTGGAGTTGTAATTTTATTCCTTCCTTGGACTCAAAATATCTCAGGTTCAGGCGCAGTTACTACGTTAAAACCAAATCAACGACCACAAACTATTCAATCGGCAATTGCTGGTAGAATAGAAAAATGGTACGTTCAAGAAGGTGATTTTGTAAAAAAAGGTGATACAATTTTGTTCATTTCAGAAATTAAAGAAGATTATTTTGATCCCAATTTAGTTCAAAATACCAAAAGCCAAGTCGATGCTAAAAAAATGGCAGGACAATCTTATGGCGGAAAAGTAACTTCGCTTTCGGCTCAAATCAATGCCATTGAAAACGAACGCGTTTTAAAATTACAACAAGCTCAAAATAAAATTCGTCAAGGAATTTTAAAAGTAAAAAGCGATAGTATGGATTTAGAAGCTGTAAAAACGCAAATAAAAATCGCCAACACACAATTCAATCGTTCCGTAACTTTAAACAAAGAAGGACTAAAACCACTAACTGATGTAGAGGAAAAAAGATTGAAATTACAAGAAGTAGAAGCTAAAATCATTACGCAAGAAAACAAACTGTTGGCAAGCAAAAACGAATTGATAAACGCCAAAGTAGAAATTAACCGAATCAGTGCTGAATATGCAGAAAAATCATCAAAAGCACAAAGTGATCAATTCACGGCATTGAGTAGCCAGTATGATACCGAAGCACAAGTAAATAAACTTGAAAATCAAGTGGTAAATTACCAAATTCGAAACGGCATGTACTACATAAAAGCACCGCAAGATGGCTATGTAAACCGTGCCATTCAATCGGGAATTGGTGAAACTATTAAGGAAGGAACTCAAATTGTGAGCATCATGCCTTCAAAATACGACATCGCAGTAGAAACTTATGTTTCACCAACTGATTTACCTTTAATTCACAAAGGCGAAAAAGTTAGAATTTGGTTCGATGGTTGGCCAACAATAGTATTTTCAGGTTGGCCCAACATGAGTTACGGAACCTTTGGAGGAAAAATTGTAGCCATAGAAAACTTCATTTCTCCAAACGGAAAATTCCGAGTTTTAATCGCGCCAGACGAAAAAGAAGATGCTTGGCCAAAACAAGTTAGCATTGGTTCGGGTGCGCAAACACTGGCTTTGCTAGACAATGTGCCAATTTGGTTTGAACTTTGGAGAACACTAAACGGCTTTCCTCCAAACTATTACAAACCAACTAATGAGACAACCAAAGAGAAAAAATAATTTTTTAAAGAACGAATGGCTTGCGCATTTTTGCAATCCATGTTCCTGCTTTTCGCTCTATCTTTTTTTTACAAAAAAAGGATGCCGCTACAATCAGGGTTACAACACAATCTAAAGGTTACTAAAAATGAATTTCAAAACACTAGTATTTTTACTATTCACTACTTGGGTTGCTGCACAAGAAAAAAACCTTCAAGAACTCACGTACAATGAGTATTTGGGCTATGTAAAAAAATACCATCCTATGGTAAAAAGTGCCAACCTTGAAGTCACTAGCGCTCAAGCCAATTTAATGATGGCACGCGGTGGATTTGATCCAAAAATTGAAGTAGATTTCGATAAAAAACAATTTAAAGACACCGAATATTATTCGCTTTTAAACAGCAGTTTCAAAATACCAACTTGGTATGGAATTGAAGTTAAAGCGGGTTTTGACAATAGCGAAGGTGTTTATTTAAATCCGCAAAATACACTTCCTAATCAAGGATTAACTTCACTAGGAATTTCGGTTCCATTAGGTCAAGGATTATTAATAAACCAACGAATGGCCGATTTACGAAAAGCTAAAATCCAAATCCAATTAAGTCAAGCCGAACGAAAATTACAAGCCATCGAGGTTTTATACAACGCATCTGTTGCCTATTTTAATTGGAAACGAAATTACAGCGAAGTACAACTTTACACAGAATATTTGCAAAATGCAGAAATACGTTTCAAAGGTGTTTCAAGTTTAATAATAAACGGCGACAAACCAGCAATAGACAGTGTTGAAGCCGGAATTATTGTAAGAAATAGAAAACTAAGTCTTGAAGATTCGCAATTGAAATTGGCAAAAGCCAAATTAGAATTGTCCAACTTCTTATGGTTAGAAAATAATGTTCCTTTGGAATTACAAGACACTATAATTCCCGAGATAAAACTTGAAAATACAATCAAAGAAACTTTAAAGACAAACGAACTTTTAGTTGAAAACATTTCGATAGAAAATCATCCAAAAATTAATTCACTTCAAAGTAAATTGGGAATTCTAGAAGTCGAGCGTCAATTAAAAGCCAACAGTTTATTACCAAAAATAGATTTAGGCTACAGTTATTTATCGGAACAAAGCGCTTGGAATAACACCAACTTCAACAACTATAAAGTAGGTGTAAATTTTAGTTTTCCTATTTTTTTAAGAAAAGAACGTGGAGGATTGCAATTAGCAAAATTCAAAATTCAAGACACCAAATATTCGTTAGATTTAGAACGTGTTCAACTTAAAAACAAAATCAACGCACAACAAACTGAAATCAATTCGCTTGAAAGACAACGAAAATTAATTTCAGATTTAGTGAAAGATTACAACACGATGTTGAGTTCAGAAGAGCGCTTGTTTTCTTTTGGTGAAAGTTCTATTTTCTTAATTAATTCACGAGAAAACAACTTGGTTAGTTCCCAATTATCAGAGTTGAGTTTGGAAAATCGTTATTTAATTTCGAATGCCGAATTATTTAAAATAATGGCCAATCCAGATTGATAATTTTACAAAAGACAATGGCTAACTAGCCCTGATAGCAATGAAAATCCTTTTTTAACTCCGACAGAGTTTTGAACTCTGTCGGAGTTGAAAAAGATTGTAATGGATAGCAGGAAAATGGAAACCAAGAATTCCCAAACCATTCGCTCCTACATTTTATTAAACAATTCGTAGTATTCTCTTTCTATACTTTCTTGGTGATTTGGATGCGCAATTCGAATTAATTCTGCAGCGCGTTGTTTTAGCGATTTTCCGTATAAATCGGCGATTCCGTTTTCTGTAATTACGTAATGAATGTGGGCTCTTGTGGTTACAACTCCAGCGCCTTGTTTCAAGAAAGGAACAATTCTACTGATGCCATTTTTGGTCGTTGATGGCAAGGCAATTATGGCTTTTCCGCCCGGACTTAATGATGCGCCACGAATAAAATCCATTTGTCCGCCAACTCCAGAATACATTTGTGGACCAATAGAATCGGCACAAACTTGACCCGTTAAATCTACTTCGATAGCCGAATTTATGGCAATCATGTTTGGATTTTTTCTAATTCGAGCCGTGTCATTTACCATCGAAGATTCTTTCATTTCGATGAACGGATTGTCGTTTACAAAATCATACAATCGTTTGGAACCAATAAGAAAAGTTGCCAAAGCGCGACCTCGCAAAGTTCCTTTATAATTGCAATTGATAACGTCATTTTCTATCAAATCGATAACACCATCAGAAAACATTTCGGTATGCAAACCTAAATCTTTATGGTTTTTTAATTTGCTCAAAGCCGCATTCGGAATGGAACCAATTCCCATTTGAAGCGTACTTTTGTTATCAATTAAAGAGGCAATATGCGTTCCAATTTTATCTTCATCGTCGGTAAACGGAACTGGCGCATGACCATAAATAGGAACATCAACTTCAACCAGATAATCAATTTCGGAAACGTGAAGAATTCCGTCGCCAAAAGTTCTAGGCATTTGCGGATTGACTTGTGCGATGACGATTTTAGCGTTCTCAACTGCAGCAACCGCAGCTTCTACAGAAACTCCAAGCGAACAATAACCATGTCTATCTGGTGGTGAAACGTGGATGAAAGCAACATCAAGTGGCAATACATTTTTACGAAACAAATGCGGCAATTCACTAAGAAAAACTGGCGTGTAAGAACCATTTCCAGCTCTTAAAGTGTGACGCACATTGGCTCCAATAAAAAAGGAATTCACGTGAAAACTTTCTCTCAATTCTGGATTGGCATAACGTGCTTCGCCTTCTGTGTGAAGATGACAAATTTCTACATTTCTTAATTCGGATGCTCTTTCTGTTAATGCGTTGGCCAATATTGTTGGTGCTGCAGCTGCGGCTTGAAGATAAACTCGATCTCCAGATTTTACGACTTTTACAGCTTCGTGCGCTGTTACATATTTACTCATACCTAATAAATTTTACGCAAAGTTAAATTCGGAATTTTTGAAAAAACATGATAAAACTCATAAAAGATGAAATTCCAAAAAAACAAAATCCAAATTCCAATACTTACAAAATGAAATACTAAACACTTTTCACTACTTTTGCAATCACAAAATTTGAAAAATGATTATTCCAAAAACAAGAGAAGAAATTGAGTTGATGCGCGAAAGTGCGTTGTTGGTTTCTAAAACATTGGGCGAAATTGCAAAAGTGATTAAGCCAGGTGTAACTACTTTACAATTAGACAAATTAGCCGAAGAGTTCATAAGAGACAATGGCGGAGTTCCAGGATTTTTAGGAATGTATGGTTTCCCAAATTCGCTGTGTATGAGTCCGAATGCGCAAGTAGTTCACGGAATTCCAAATACAACTCCATTGCAAGAAGGCGATGTTATTTCGGTAGATTGTGGTGTTTTGATGAATGAATTTTATGGCGATCATGCCTATAGTTTTGAAATTGGCGAAGTGGCACCAGAGGTAAAAAAATTACTTCAAGTTACTAAGGAAAGTTTATACGTTGGAATTAGAGAATTCCGCGCTGGGAACCGTGTAGAAGACGTTGGAAATGCTATTCAAAAATATTGTGAAGATCATGGTTATGGCGTAGTTCGTGAACTTGTTGGTCACGGATTAGGTAAAAAAATGCACGAAGATCCAGAAATGCCAAACTACGGAAAAAAAGGTCGCGGAAAATTATTCGTAGAAGGAATGGTTGTTGCTATTGAACCAATGATTAACATGGGAACAAAAAACATCAAACAATTAAAAGACGGTTGGACAATTCTAACTGCCGATGGAAAACCAAGTGCTCACTTTGAACACGACGTTGCCTTAATCGACGGAAAACCAGAAATTTTATCGACTTTCAAATACATTTATGATGCTTTAGGAATTGTGAGTGATGAGGAAAAGGAGTTTCGAAATCATTATACATTGTAATTTTACAGGAATTTCACGAATTTGCACGAATTTGCATCTAAAATAAAATGAAAAAACTATTCAAGTTCATATTAAATACTATTCCTCGTCCGATATTGATTCGAATGAGTATTGTGGTGCGTCCTATTTTGG
This sequence comes from Flavobacterium sp., assembly GCF_003525665.1. Classification (GTDB taxonomy): domain Bacteria; phylum Bacteroidota; class Bacteroidia; order Flavobacteriales; family Flavobacteriaceae; genus Flavobacterium. The sequence goes on along the minus strand of NZ_DQDX01000157.1, from coordinate 7,386 downwards.
CTTTTTTGTTAAAAGGAAGTCGTTTTACTGATCCAATTGATGGAAAAAGCTTTAGAATGTTTTTACCTTATGGATATGGAAATCAGAGAAATAACGTTCTTTCTCCGAGTACATTATCGTTAGAAAGACATCGTTTATTGTGGATTTATCTTCAAAATGAAACTGATTTTTTTACTTCAAAAGAAAAGAAAAAAGTACTACATTTTGCTCCTGAACAAGAATTCTACAAACGTTTCAAGAAACAAACTAACATCGATTATACTACAACCGATTTACTTTCGCCTTTGGCTGATGTAAAAGCAGATATTTGCAATTTGCCGTTTGAAGATAATCAATACGATTTAATTCTTTGCAACCACGTTTTAGAACACATTCCAGATGACACTAAAGCCATGCAAGAATTGTTTAGAGTTTTAAAACCCGGCGGAATGGGAATCTTTCAAATTCCACAGGATTTATCAAGAGCAATTACTTTTTCTGATGATACTATTGTTGACCAAAAAGAAAGAGCCAAAATCTTCGGGCAATATGATCACGTTCGTGTATACGGAAGAGATTATTTTGACAAATTAAGAAGCATCGGATTTAGAGTTATCGAAGAGGATTATACTTCTAAACTTACACCAGAATTAGTAGAAAAATATTGTTTAGCAAAAGGCGAAATTATCCCAGTTTGTTTTAAATAATTCCGATATAAAAAACAAAACCCTGTTAACTTTTACATTAACAGGGTTTTTTAGTTTTCAAAGAAATCTATTATTTCGTTTCTGGCATTAGAATTCCAATAACTTTATCTTTAGTTAGATATTNNAATTTCTTTAGCTGTTACGCTATTGATTTTTTCTTCCATTGATAAAACTTCTTCGGCAGATGAAGAAAACGTGTAAGCTTTTGTGAAATTACTCAACCAAAATCTGTTTTCTTTACTGTCCTTTTTAAAGTCGGCAATTTCACCTTCTTTAAATTTGGCTACGTCTTTTTCATCTGGACCATTATCGATAATTTTTTGTAATTCGTTTAAAGCAGAAGCCGTTAATTTCTCAGCATTTTCTGGTCCGCATGGGAAACCTATGTTAAAATTATACGATCCGTTTGGCACTTTGTTTAGACTTCCTCTTGCAGAAACTCCATAAACACCACTTTCATTTTCTCTTAATTCTTCTACTAATTTTATAGTAAGAACTTCACCCAAAGCTTGAATTGCCATAGCTTCTTTTGGCGAATAAGTTGTATCACCATAATACATAATTGTTACATTACTTTTAGGATCTGAACCTTTGTTAACCACTTTTTTCAAGTCGCCTTTCAACATTCTGATTCCTAAATCAACTGCTTTTTCTTTAGTTGTATTTGAAGGTAACGACGCAATATATTTAGCCGAAAATTCTTCAATTTGTTTATCATCTACATTTCCAACAAAGAAAAATTCGAAATCTCCAGCATTAGCAAAACGCTCTTTGTATTTGTCATAAGCCAATTTATAGTCTGTAGTTGACCATGTTTTTTCATCAGGGAAAATTCCAACAAATCTTGGGTTTTCTTTCATCAAATAACCATAAAACTCTTGTTGAAAAAACACGTTAGGTTGCGAAGATAAATTCTTGAAAAAAGCCGATTGTTTTTGTTTGTAACTTTCAAAAGCTTCGTTATCATAATTCAAATCGGTCATGTAAGCATGCGTCATTTGAAATAAATATTCTAAATCTTTTGGCGTTGTGCTTCCTCTTAATCCTTCAGTTACACCACTTATGTATGGAGTTACATTAGCAATTTTACCAGACATAAATTTGTCAATATCATTTTTCTTTAATCCAGAAAAACCTGCTTCAGTCAAACCACCATTGGCAAATTGAACTTTCTTAATTTCGTCATTGCTGTATAAATTTGAACCACCAAAACTTATGGCTTCCATTAAAACCTCATCGTTTTTAAAATCGGTTTTCTTGTACGTCACTTTCGCTCCATTTGATAAAACTAAAGTCGTAGTTCCCAATTTAGCATTAGTTTCTTTTTTCACAACTGAACCAGCTTTTATCTCTTTTCTAATCAAACTTGAAGCTAGAGCCGTTTCTTTGTAAGCCGTAATATCAGAGTCATTTGCATTTATAACAGCTAAAACTTCGGCTTCAGTAACTTTTTTCAAACCTTCTTTTTCTGGACCAGTTAACAGTACAAATCTATTTTCATCTTTAATGAAATTTTTAATCAAGCCATTAGTTTCTGCTAAAGAAATACTTGGAAGCATCTTTTTCACCGCTTCAAATTCCCATTCAATTCCTGGCGCAGGAACATTATCTAAAAAATAAGATTGGTATTCCGACACAAATCGCTCTGAGTTGGTTTTATCTTTTTCTTTAAAACTTGTTTCATAATTAGTAAGAACTGCAGCTTTAGCTCGATCCAATTCGCTTTGCGTAAATCCGAATTTTTTGGCTCTATTATTTTCTGTTACCAATACTTTTAAAGCCTCCAATTGCTTTTCTTCAGACATCATTGCAAATGATTGATAGGCTTCTTTAGTTCTAGCAAAAGTTCCACCATGAAACGAATATCCGTAAACAAATGGAGGATTTGGCGCATTAGTTAACTCTTGCAATCTATTATTTAACATGGTAGTAAATAATCCTTTAACCAAATCTTCTCTGTAATCATTTACTGTTACAGTAGGCTTTGGCTTCTCCATATCATTATAAAGAAGTTGCACTTGTGCGTCAGACGATTCTTTATCGGTTTCTATACTAACCAATGTTTCTTTGTGATTTGGAACTTCATAAATTTTTCGTGGTTTTGCATTTTTAGGATTTTTATAATTTGCAAAATGCGCAATTACTTTTTTCTCCATTTCGGCAACATCAATATCGCCAACTACAATAACCGACATCAAATCGGGACGATACCAATCTTTATAAAAACTAACCAATTTATCGTAGGTAAACGTTTCTAAAATTTCTTTTTTTCCAATAGGAAGTCGCTCTGCATATTGCGAGTTGTACATCATTTTTGGCAAATATCGGTCCATCATTCGCTTGTCGGCACCAAGACCTAATCTATATTCTTCAAGAACAACACCGCGTTCTTTATCAATTTCTTCTGGAGTTAAATTGGCATTAAAAGCCCAATCTTCAATAATTTGAAATCCTTTTTCCAACTTTTCAGGACTATCAGATGGAATCGGTAAAAAGTAAACCGTTTCGTCAAAACTTGTGTAAGCATTTAAGTGTTGCCCAAATTTTACTCCAATACTTTGCAGATAATCCACCAATTCGTTTTTAGGAAAACGTTTTGTACCATTAAAACACATGTGTTCCATAAAATGAGCCAAACCTCTTTGCTCATCAGTTTCAAGAATAGATCCAGCGTTGATAACCAATCGCAAATCTACTTTCTTTTCGGGTTTCGAATTTTTCCTAATGTAATATGTCAAGCCGTTTTTAAGTTTACCGGTTTTCACATTAGAATCAAAAGGGATTTTTTCATCTCCTTTAAAATCTTGTGCCACTAATGATAATGGAAAGACCATTAAGAAGAGCACTGCTTTTTTAATTTTTCTCATGGGGTATGAATTTATTTGTACTAAATGTATTACATAACTCAAAACCAACTCATTTATTATAAAACATTTAACAAAAATTTATAAAATCTAAAATTAGAAAATACTGCTCGGCACAATATTAGATAATAATAATTGTTATCTTTACACTTCTTATAATTTACGACTCAATGCAACATAAATTATTCCTCTTCTTATCTGCTTTTGTTACATCAATTATTTTTTCGCAAGAGAAAGAAGTCAATCCACCCTACCATATTAAAACAATTTCCTTTGTTCAAGGCGGACAAAATACAGTTCCTTTATTCAGGTTAGGAGATACATTCCAACTTCAATTTGATGATTTACACGGAACAGAAGACAATTATTACTACGCAATCACACACTGTGACTACAACTGGAAAAAATCGCAATTATCACGAAATGAATATTTGGGAGGATTTGATGACCAGCGAATTATAGATTACACTAATTCAATTAATGCACTGCAAATTTATTCGCATTACCGAATTAGTTTTCCAAACAAATTCACCCAATTAAAAGTAAGCGGAAACTATATAATTTCAATCTTAGACGAAAACAGAGACGTTGTCTTTTCGCGTAAAATAATTCTTTACGAAGATTTAGTTGCCGTTCCAATGCAAGTCAAACGAGCACGTGACGTTCGTGACGTAGAACAAAAACACAACATCGAATTTTCTGTAAGATCAACCGTAATTAATTTCCAAAGCCCGCTTCAAAATGTAAAAGTTATGTTGATGCAAAACGGTCGATTTGACAACGCCATTACTAACGTAAAACCAATGTTTACAATAGGTAACGACCTAATTTACAAATACGATAAAGAAACGCAGTTTTGGGGTGGAAACGAATATTTATTCTTCGAAAACAAAAACATTATGGGTGCAAATAACAGCATCGAATTTGTAGACACCAATGGCGGATTATACAATTCGCATCTTTATACCAATTCTGCTCGAGCTAAAAATCCGTATACTTTTTGGCCAGACATCAACGGAAATTTCTTGGTGAATTCTTTAAACAAGGAAAATTCAGAAATAGAAGCCGATTATGCGTGGGTTTATTTCTCGCTTTCTGCACCAGCTTTTTTCGCCAACAAAAACATTTACATCACTGGAATGTTCAATAATCATTCACTCACAGACGAAAACAAAATGGAATACAATCCAAAGAAACAAGTCTACGAAAAAGCCATAATGATCAAGCAAGGATTCACCAACTATAAATATGTAATTGCCGACAGCAAAGGAAATTTAGACGAAGAAAACGCCATAGATGGAAATTTCTACCAAACAGAAAACAACTACAGCGCCATCATTTATTACCGTGAAAACAACCAAAGATACGACCGTGTTATCGGAAAAGGAATTGCAACTTCCGTAGACATAATCAATTAAAAAATCTTTAACAATAAAATCACATTTGTTTATTTAGTAATTTTGTAACTTTACAAAAAGTTTCAACATGGTTTCTCAAATTACAAGAGGCATAAAAATATCTGTAAATACTAGTTTTGAAGGCACTTACTTCAAAAACTACAAGATACATTTTGCCTTTTCCTACGAGATAACTATAGAAAATCACAGCAAAGATTCAGTGCAATTAATGTCGCGTCATTGGGAAATTTTCGACTCACTCAACGACGTAGAAATGGTTGATGGCGAAGGCGTAATTGGCAAAAAACCAGTACTAAGACCAGGAGAATCGCACACTTACAGTTCGGGCTGTCTACTATCTTCTCCACACGGAGCGATGCGCGGATTTTTCAACATGATCAATTTTACTTCAACCAAAAACTTCAAAGTAATTGTACCAACCTTTCGCTTGAGCGCACCTTATGCTTTAAATTAATAATTGTTTTTAGAAGCAATTTCCCGCTATCCATTGCAAGTTTCCTTGTAAAAAACTTTTTTTCTAAGCCAAAAAACGTGCTTCTATGGTCGCAGTTTTTTGACAAGAAAAAATAGTTTTTTCCTTCACAAAGCTTTCCATTACTATCAGGGCTAAACCAATCAGAATCATAAGTGATTTGGGAAAATTTTGTAACTCTTGTTATCAAAAATTTAAAAAAACCTTTGTACTTTTGTTACAAATTAAATAATTCGCAAATACTATAATTTCAATTGTTTAAAACTCTAACATTCTAATACAATATATTATGCCAAAAGGTTTCTTTAACGTACCCAAAGCGGTCAACGAACCGGTAAAATCGTATGCTCCAAATTCGCCAGAAAAAGCAGCAGTTTTAGCGGCCTATAAAAAAATGTGGAACGAAACAATCGACGTTCCAATGTACATCGGTTCTGAGCAAATAAAAACTGGAAATACCAAAACCATGTCGGCGCCACACGATCACAAACACATCGTTGGAACCTATCATCTTGCCGAAAAATCTCATGTTGAAAAAGCAATTGCATCAGCATTAGAAGCAAGAAAAAAATGGTCACAAATGCCATGGGAACACAGAGCAGCCATCTTTTTAAAAGCAGCCGAATTAATTGCTGGACCCTACAGAGCAAGAATCAACGCTGCAACAATGATTGCACAATCTAAAACTATTTTCCAAGCCGAAATTGATGCATCATGTGAGTTAATCGACTTTTTACGTTACAACGTAGAATTCATGACGCAAATTTATCAAGACCAACCAGCATCCAATTCAGACGTTTGGAACAAAGTAGAATACCGTCCATTAGAAGGATTTATATATGCAATTACACCATTCAACTTTACTGCAATTGCTGCCAATCTTCCTGCAAGTGCGGCTTTAATGGGAAATACAGTTGTTTGGAAACCAAGTGATAGCCAAGTATTTTCTGCTAAAATCATTATTGATATTTTCAAAGAAGCTGGAGTTCCAGATGGCGTTATCAACGTAGTTTTTGGTGATCCAGTTATGATTACTGATACGATTCTAGCTCATCCAGATTTTGCTGGAGTTCATTATACAGGATCAACATTTGTATTCAAAGAAATCTGGAAAAAAATTGGCGAAAACATTCATACTTACAAAACGTACCCAAAAATTGTTGGAGAAACAGGCGGAAAAGATTTTGTTCTAGCACATCCATCAGCCAATGTAAAACAAGTAGTTACTGGAATTACTCGTGGAGCATTTGAATTTCAAGGACAAAAATGTTCGGCAGCTTCACGTGGATACATTCCGCAAAGTTTATGGCCAGCTGTGAAAGAGCAATTAATTACTGATGTAAAATCTATGAAAATGGGATCGCCAGAAGATTTTGGTAATTTCATCACAGCAGTAATTCACGAAGGTTCATTTGACAAATTAGCAAAATATATCGATCAAGCGAAAAATGATGCTGACGCAGAAATCATCGTAGGAGGAAATTATGATAAATCAAAAGGTTATTTTATTGAACCAACTATTATCGTAACTACAAATCCAAAATATGCAACAATGGAAACCGAACTTTTCGGTCCAGTGATGACGATTTACGTATATGAAGACACAAAATGGAGTGAAACGTTAAAATTAATTGACGAAACTTCAGAATATGCATTAACTGGAGCTATTTTCAGTCAAGATCGCTACGCAACAGTTGAAGCTACTGAAGCTTTAGAAAACGCTGCAGGAAATTTCTACATCAACGATAAACCAACTGGAGCAGTTGTAGGAATGCAACCTTTTGGTGGAGCAAGAGCTTCTGGAACTAATGATAAAGCAGGTTCAATGCAAAATTTATTGCGTTGGGTTTCACCAAGAACTATAAAAGAAACTTTTGTAACTCCTGAGAATTACAGATATCCGTTTTTGGGAGAATAAGTTTTAAATGACTAGTCCTAAATAATCG